>SHNJ01000017.1 GCA_004295055.1 Alphaproteobacteria bacterium
CAAAACAGGAAATGTGGCAGATTTTGGAAGAATATTTTTCCGATGATCATGCGTTGTTTTGCGAAATTGGCAAAATTGGCCCCGCTGGCCGAAGACAACTTTACCGCGACCTGGATCGGAATATCGTTGCTAAGCCTGAAGTAAAGCCCGCGCCTAAAAACGCTGCCGTTTGTAAGCAGGAACCAGATCCGTTGTTTGAACCGCAACCGCATATGGATTCTTTTAGCGATAAAGTAAAAGGAAATTTATGGATCGCAACAGCCGGGATTGTATTTATAAACATGTTGGCGGTGACGTTTGTCAAAGCTTGGAATGATTTACCAGTTTGGAAAACCGGTGCGGAAGCGGCCGCCAGATTTATGTCCACGATTACACCCGTATCCGCATCGATTGTTATCGGCGCGGTCGCAAGTTTTGCGGCAGATGCAATAGATCATTTATTATTGCGTGAAACCGATGGGCGTGCTGGGTTGTTTCCTTGGTCGGCAATGCCTTCTTATCAAGATTATCTTAATGGTAAAACCGCCGCATTGGATCGGTTCAGTTTCCGGCGTTGTTGGAAAGCTGTTTGTATGGGGGCCACTGCTTGTTGGATAGGTACTGCTGTTGCGCCAAAAATTGGACCCACTGTATCGGATCTTTCTTATGGCGCGATGACCACTAATAATAAATTGGCGAGCCCGGCAGAAACTCCCAAATCGCCAGAAAATTTACCAAAGCCGCAATCCAATCATCTTAAGCCGCGGCTTGTTGCGACAGCCACAATAAAAATTGCTCCAGCGCCTTTGCCCGGTGGGAAATCTGATTTTTCAATGCAGGCTGCATTTCGGCAAAGGTTTGA
This sequence comes from Alphaproteobacteria bacterium, assembly GCA_004295055.1. Classification (NCBI taxonomy): domain Bacteria; kingdom Pseudomonadati; phylum Pseudomonadota; class Alphaproteobacteria; species Alphaproteobacteria bacterium. The sequence continues at coordinate 842 of SHNJ01000017.1, forward strand.
TCGTACCCGTCAGGTTTAAACATCGGATCGAATCCAAATCCTTTTTCGCCGCGTACCGGCCAAATCAATTCTCCCCAAACCTCACCGCGAAAATATTTAATCTCGCCACTTGGCAAACATAGCGCCAGTAAACTAACGAAATAGGCGCGACGATCTTTTGATGCGCCCAGTTCGTCGTGCACGCGTTGCATCGCGGTCATCCAGTTGCGCGGCACGCCAGCCCAATCGGCGGTGTAAACGCCGGGCGCGTTATTCAATGAAGGTACGCAAATCCCCGAATCGTCGGCCAGTGACGGTAAGCCGGTCGCCTTCATCCCGGCCAGCGCCTTGATCGCCGCATTTTCTTCGAATGTGGTTCCGGTTTCGGCGGGTTCGATCAGGCGGTAATCGGCCGCCGACAGGATTTCGATTTGCAGCGGCGTCAATAGCGCCTTGAATTCTTGAATTTTGCCGGAGTTATGGGTGGCGAGCAGTAATTTCTTCATAAAAGTCTTAAGCAACGGCCTTGCGTTGCAATTCGATCAATTGTTTGATGCCGTCGCTGGATAATTGCAATAATTTTTGCAGATCGTCCGAGGAAAACGGCGCGCCTTCGGCGGTGCCTTGCACCTCGACAATTTTACCCGATGCGGTCATCACAAAATTCGCATCGACCTCGGCGCCAGAATCTTCGTTATAATCCAAATCCAGCATCGGCGTGCCTTTGATAATGCCGGATGAAATGGCGGCGACTTCCTCGCGGATCGGCCATTTGGAAATAAGGCCGGTTTTTTTCAAACCGTTCAGCGCCAAATATAACGCCACATATCCGCCGGTGATGGATGCGGTACGCGTGCCGCCATCGGCCTGAATCACATCGCAATCAATTTTAATTTGTTTTTCGCCAAGCATGGTCAAATCAATCACCGATCGCAACGCCCGTCCGATCAGCCGTTGAATTTCTTGGGTGCGGCCGGACTGTTTTCCCTTGGCGGCTTCGCGGTCGGTGCGTTCGTTGGTAGCGCGTGGCAACATGCCATATTCGGCGGTCACCCAACCCTTGCCGGTATTGCGTAACCAGGGCGGCACCGATGTATCGATGCTGGCCGTGCAAATCACATGCGTATCGCCAAATTTAACCAGGCATGACCCCTCGGCATGTTTGCTAAATCCCGGAATTAATTCAATTTTTCTAAGCTGGTGGGGCTGGCGGGCGTTATGGCGCATGAAAATCGTTTCTGTTAAATTGACAAAAATAAAGGTCTTATTATAATCTCGCCAAAGCATAGCAAAATAAATAAGCGCTGCAACTTTATTCGCGGAGGGAATTATGGCCCACACTGTACCTACTGCAAAAGCCGATACCGAGGATTCCGGCCACAGCGCTGGATTTTGGTGGGCCTATACCGCCACGGCGGTTGCAGGTTTGGGGGTAATCGCTTTGGCAGGCAATGCGCCTTTTTTGGTTGCCGCCGCTATCTCCGCCGTTATTTTTCCTAAAGCCATGGAATATGGAGGGCTTGCAGGCGAATTAATCGCAGGACTCGCTTATCATGTGGGTGTTGGTTGCGAAGATGACGATGGTGCGCGCGAAGATCATCCCGTTGCCGCAAGAAATGGTAAAATTGCAGGCGGTGTCGCCGCTATTTTGGTGGGTATAAGTGCAGGATTGGTTACCGATCATTTTATCCACCCTAAAACTTCAGTAAATTCAACGCATACTGGTGCTGTGGATGCAACCAGTTTCACTGTGGCGCAAGCCTTGATTAATGCGCGGAGTAAATAAATGAATTCAGCATTAACCGATCCCGTGGATATTGGCCAACCAATCGCAGATTTAGTTGCAGGCGATTTTTCCACCAAAACCTTTGCCTTTATTTGTGCCGCCGCTGTTACCATTCCCTCCGCTATTGGTGGCGCAATTGGCGGATGGTCTTGGGCCGCAGGAACAGCGGCTACAATCGTGGTGGCTCCTATTTGTATTGTTGTCGGTGTTATTGCCGGAAGCGCGGCTTCTAGTATTGGCGAAAAACCGGAAGTCTTGTCCTGCAATGACATTGCGGACAACAGAACGGCGCTGTTTGCCGTCAGCGGCGCGGCTATCGGCGCATTCGTTGCGGTTGCGCTGGGCTTGGCCGTTGGAATAGGTGTCGATAGATTAATGCATAAAAATAATCCGCCGCCGGCAAATATTACTATATTAGACCACTCTTATCACCGCTAATTATTCGGTTGGCCTTGTTTGCCAATTAACAGCGTTGGGACATGAATAACGATACAACTTTTAAAACCGTAGAAATTTTCAATAACGGAAACAGCAGTGTGTGCGTCGATTCCAGCGCCACGGCCGGAAGAATTGGCGTCATGCGCGCCATGATGTTTTTGAATTCGGGCCTTTGGCGCGGCTTTAAATACGGCCTTGCCTGCGTGGCAACTTCTATGGCCGCATGGATACCGGTTATGGGCGCGTATTTCGCAGGCGCGCTGAATATGGGATCCATGCAAAAACTGATGACTGCATGTTCCAAGATTGGATTTGGGGCCGCGCATGCCGGCGCCGCAACGTTGATTGCGTATAATATTTTTTATGCCGTATTGTCGCTGTGCGCCGGTCGCCCCGCAAGCTCTTTTCCCGTTCGCATGGCGGACAATGCCGGTGACAATGGCAAGGCGCCGGATCGGGTGCATGTATCAAAATTAATATTGGCAACCGCCAGCGTTTGGGGCGCGGCGGTTTTCTATGCGCCGCCCAGATTGCCATTCCGGCCGTTGCCGCCATTGCGCGAATATCGGCAACCCTTTAGTCCGCCGGGCCCTAACGACCGCTATGGGATTGGCGCGCCGCCTTTAAGCGCGGCTGTTTATAAAACGCTGGAAACAGGCCGCGCCAATGGCCGGGTATAAGACCTTGCATTAAATAACGGCGATTTCTATATTCTTTTCATGATTCCGGAACTTACCGAACGTACCCGCGATATATTCCGCCGCATCGTCGATCTGCATTTGCAGACTGGCGAGCCCGTCGGATCGTCCGCGATTGCCGGGTTGCCGGGGATGAATTTGTCGCCAGCTTCGATCCGCAATGTAATGGCGGATTTGGAAAAATCGGGGTTATTGTACGCGCCGCATAAATCGGCTGGGCGGCTGCCGACCGAAATTGGATTAAAACATTACGTCAACGGTATTCTGGAAATCGGCAATTTATCGGTCGATGAACAAACCCGCATCAAAATCCAGTGCCAAAGCAGGGGCAAAAGCCTGCAACAAATGCTGACCGACGCAACCTCGGCTTTGTCCGGCTTGTCGCGTTGCGCCGGGATCGTGGCCGTGCCGAAGGGCGACAGTTTGTTAAAGCATATTGAATTTGTCACTTTGGCGCCGGGCAGGGCATTGGTGGTGCTGGTGTTTGAAAATGGCCAAATTGAGAACCGGATGATTGATTTGCCGCTTGGCCTGCCGCCATCATCCCTGATCGAAGCCGGAAATTATCTCAGTTATCATTTGGTCGGAAAAACGGTCGAAGATGCGCGGCATTTGTTGCGCGAAGAAATGCGCGCTTACAAAGCCGAACTCGATCAATTGACCGCAAAAGTGGTCGAGGCCGGCCTTGTCAGCTATATCAACCCGATGACCGCCGGCGATCAGGTGTTGGTGGTGCGCGGCCAGGCCAATTTGCTGGATCAAGTGACCGAGGTCGAAGATCTCGCCAAAATACGCCATTTAATGCAGGTATTGGAATCGCGCGATGCGTACATTAAATTATTGGATGCAGCCGCGGGGGCCGATGGCATGCAAATATTCATCGGGGCGGATAATGAATTATTCTCCCTGTCGGGTTGTTCCTTGATCGCCGCGCCATTTCGCGATCAAAACCGCAAAGTGATTGGCACGATCGGCATTATTGGCCCAACCCGGATGAATTATGGCCGTATAATTCCAATGGTGGACTATACCGCCAAGGTAATTTCGAATATGTTAGAACAAAATTCCGCCGAGCAAGAGGTAAAACATGCAAAAATCTGATGCTGTAAAGAAAAACGAAAATGCAGCCGAAAACGAAGAAACGCCAAACAACATTTCGGAATTAAAGCCGGAAATGGGCGATACGCAAAAATTGCAGGGCGAAATCAGCGCGCTGAAAGATCAATTGTTGCGCCAGATGGCGGAATCGGAAAATGCGCGCAAACGTTTGGAAAAAGACAAAGAAGACGGAATGAAATATGCGGCGGCGAATTTTGCCCGCGATTTGTTGAACGTATCGGACAATCTTCGCCGCACGTTGGATGCCGCGCAAAAAGAAGACGCGGCCAATCCGGCGATCAAGAATATGATCACCGGCGTTGAATTGACGGAAAAAGAATTGCTGAGCGCCTTTGAAAAACACGGCGTCAAAAAAATCGATCCCAAAATTGGCGAGACATTCGATTACAATAAACATCAGGCCATGTTCGAAGTGGAATCCGCCGACAAGCCGGCCGGCATCATCATGCAGGTTTTGCAAGCCGGCTACATGATTCATGACCGCCTGCTGCGTCCGGCATTGGTCGGTGTTTCTAAATCCGCCGGAACTCCGCCAGCAGATATGCCAAAAGTGGATGTGCAGGCGTAATTACCGCGCCAGCCCCGCCAGGCGCAGCCATTCTATTATAAAATCGGCATAAGACGGCAGCGGTCTTGCTTCGCATCGCTGCGGTTTTTGCCGCGACAATTGCAAACTGATACCGCGCAATTGATTGACCAATTCCGGATGGGACTGCCAGGTAACCGGATGCCATTACCCGGTCGCATCTTCGCATTCCACGCGCAACGCATGCGCAGATCCGTGAAAACTCGCCAGCTTTTAATTAAATCGCCGACGTTAAAACCTTCGAACAATCGGTCCGGTTTTCCCGGCGCGATTTGCACTACGCGGAATGCCATGATTGAAACTTAAGCCGCTCTGCAATATGTCAGCACGTGCCGAATAAGCTCAGGCGCCGCTTTGGCTGCTAAATCTATTTTGGTGTAAAATTCAATATTGCGGCTATTCATATCGATCCCCAATTTTTCGAAGGCGGATTTCAATATCGAAGCATGCTTCGATCCCGGTTCAAAAAATGACCCGCGATTGGATAGAATCAATAAGCCCATTTTTTTGTCTTTTAAGCGCTGATGAAAATCGCGCAGTAAAATCAAGGAATTTGCTCTGGCCAGTTCACGCTCTTGCGCTTCGCTCAACAAATCTTCTGACGGCATGGTTAAATCCAGAATCGCGAAATCAAAGGGTTGACCGCTGCTCAATGCCTGATGCGCGGCGCGCAAACCATCGTAATAAAAAACTTCCGCCCCGGCATTCGCCAGCCAGTCACGATAAGGCCGCGCGGCGGCAATTTCGTCATCGATAAAAGCGATTTTGACGCCTTGCAGCGGTTTCGCTGTATTTTTATTCATCACAGAACTCCCTTGTAATTATATTTCCTTTACAGACATATTTATGGCAGATCGCATAAAAATGTCAATTTTATCCCTGGTCTTTCCTTGAATCGCAAAATCACCTTTCCTATATGCATAAAAGAACCTATACAGATTTAACTAAATAATTGAAAAGTTGAGAGATTATAAGGAGTTATTATGGCACGCGTTATCGGAATCGATTTAGGCACCACCAATTCTTGCGTCGCGGTGATGGAAGGCAAAACGCCAAAAGTCATCATCAACGTCGAGGGCGCGAACACCACCCCATCGCAAGTCGCATTTCTGGAGTCAGGCGAACGGTTGGTTGGGCAATCCGCAAAACGCCAAGCCGTGACCAATCCCGACAATACTTTTTACGCCGTCAAGCGTTTGATTGGCCGCAAATACGACGATCCAATCGTCAAAAAAGATTTATCTATGGTGCCATATAAAATCGTCAAAGGCGATAATGGCGACGCATGGACGGAATCGCGCGGCAAAAAATACGCGCCGGAACAAATTTCCGGATTCATTTTGCAAAAAATGAAAGAAACCGCCGAAGCTTATTTGGGCGAAAAAGTTACTGAAGCGGTCATTACCGTTCCCGCTTATTTCAACGACGCGCAACGCCAAGCGACGCGCGATGCCGGCAAAATCGCTGGCCTAGAAGTTTTGCGTATCATCAACGAACCGACCGCCGCGGCGCTGGCTTATGGCATGGAGAAAAAAGCCACGGGCACGATCGCCGTGTACGATTTGGGCGGCGGTACGTTCGACGTATCGATTCTTGAAATCGGCGATGGCGTATTCGAAGTCAAGGCAACCAACGGCGACACGTTCCTTGGCGGCGAAGATTTCGACAAACGCATCATCGACTTTCTGGCCGATCAATTCAAAAAAGATCAAACGGTGGATTTGCGCAACGACAAATTGGCATTACAGCGTTTGAAAGAAGCGGCGGAAAAAGCCAAAATCGAGCTGTCGTCATCGACCGAAACCGAAATCAATTTGCCGTACATCACGGCCGATGCGTCGGGTCCAAAACACTTAACATTGAAGCTGACCCGCGCGAAATTGGAATCCTTGGTCGAAGATTTGATCGAATCGACCATGGAACCATGCCGCAAAGCGTTGAAAGACGCTGGCGTTACCCCGTCCGATATCAACGAAGTGATTCTGGTCGGCGGTCAAACCCGTATGCCGCGCGTTGTCGAAGCCGTGAAAAAATTATTCGGCAAAGAACCGCATCGCGGCGTGAATCCGGATGAAGTCGTTGCCGTCGGTGCCGCCATTCAGGCCGCCGTATTAAAAGGCGATGTCAAAGACGTATTGTTGCTGGATGTTACCCCATTGTCGCTCGGTATCGAAACGCTGGGCGGCGTGTTTACGCGTTTGATTGAACGCAACACCACGATCCCAACCAAGAAATCGCAAGTGTTCAGCACGGCCGAAGATAATCAAACCGCGGTAACCATCCGTGTGTTCCAGGGCGAACGCGAAATGGCGGCGGACAATAAATTGCTCGGCCAGTTTGACTTGATGGGCATTCCGCCTGCGCCGCGCGGCGTTCCGCAAATCGAAGTCACCTTCGACATTGACGCCAACGGTATCGTCAGCGTGTCGGCAAAAGACAAAGCCACCGGCAAGGAGCAGCAAATCCGTATCCAGGCCACCGGCGGTTTGTCGGATGCGGATATTAAGAAAATGGTCGATGACGCCAAAGAACATGAAGCGGAAGACAAAAAACGCCGCGCCTTGGCCGAAGCGCGCAACCAGGCCGAAGCCTTGATCAACAGTTCGGAAAAATCGCTGAAAGATTTTGGCGATAAAGTATCGGCGGATGAAAAGCGCGCCATCGAAGACGCGATTGCCGATCTGAAATCGGTCAAGGATGGCGAAGATGCCGCCGCGATTCAACAACGCGCCGAAAAATTGGCGCAAGCGTCCATGAAACTGGGCGAAGCCATGTATAAGGCGCAGCAAACCGCCGAAGGATCGCCAACGGGCGATGCTGGCGCGGCTGGCGGCGCGGATGCAAGCAAACCGGACGGCGCCGAAAAAGTCGTCGATGCGGAATTTTCGGAAGTAAAAGAAGATAAGCAGTAATCAGTAGGCCGTAGACAGTAGACCGATAAGGTTTTTGTTTGCGGTCTACCGTCTATCGTATACGGTCTACGAATGTCCAAAATCGATTATTACCAGCTTCTCGAAATTGAACGCACCGCCGACGGTGCCTCGATCAAAGCCGCGTTTCGTAAAAAGGCGATGGATTGCCATCCCGACCGTCATCCCGGCGACAAAGAAGCCGAAGCCAAATTCAAACAATTAAACGAAGCCTATCAAGTTCTGTCCGACGATCAAAAACGCGCGGCTTATGATCGGTATGGCCATTCCGCCTTTGAACAAGGTGGATTTGGCGGTGCGGACGGATTCGGCGATTTCTCTTTCACATCGTCCTTTGCCGATATTTTCGAAGAAATGTTCGGCGATTTCATGGGTGGCCGCCAACGCGGTTCCACCGGCCGCGGCGCCGATTTGCGGTACAATATGGAACTTAGTTTAGAAGATGCGTTCCATGGCAAGGATACGCAAATTCGCGTTCCAGGTTCCGCCACTTGCAACGATTGCAACGGATCGGGTTCGGCCGATGGTTCCGCGCCGGCGGCTTGTAATTATTGCCACGGCAGCGGCAAAATAAGATCCAATCAAGGATTCTTTATGGTGGAACGCACCTGCACCGCCTGTAACGGTCAGGGCCAAGTGATCGCCAAACCATGTAAAACTTGTTCCGGCGCCGGGCGCGTGCGCAAAGAAAAAACTTTGGCGGTCAATATTCCCGCCGGCGTCGAAGATGGTACGCGTATTCGTCTTGCCGGCGAGGGCGAACCCGGCATGCGTGGCGGCAATGCCGGTGATTTATACATTTTTCTTGCCGTGCAACCGCACCGTTTTTTCAAACGCGATGGCGCGAATTTATTCGCCTCGATTCCAATTCCCATGACCACGGCGGCCTTGGGCGGACAGGTGGAAATTCCGACCATCGATGGCAAGATGCAGAAACTATCCATTCCCGCCGGCGCGCAATTCGGCCAGCAATTCCGGTTAAAGGGCCAAGGCATGAATATCATGCGCGCCAAATCGCGCGGCGATATGTTCGTCGATTTGCGCATTGAAACCCCAGTGCATTTGAATAAAAAGCAGCAGCAATTATTGAAAGAATTGCAAGACTCGCTGGGCGATAAATCGACACCGGAATCCAGCGGGTTTTTTGATAAAATCAAAGATTTTATGGATCAAGACAGTAATTAATTTATCGCGCATCCCGAGTTATAGGATGAAAGCGCACTTGTTTCGGGTCGCCTTCTATTTTTCCCCGCACTTTGTTTTTACCACGATTTGCCCAATTATTAACCGTACTGACAGTAACGTCTAAGGCTGCCGCAGCTTGTTTGTAGCTATAGTTATATCCGTGAATTAAAAGTAATGCATCCTGTTCTTCAGGCGATAGACTCTCAATATAGGCTAAGGTCTTGTCTGCGAGGGGGCTGCCACCTTTTGTATCGGATTTGCCCAAAAAGCGTCTATGCTTGAATGTTTTTTCTGTATATTTTTTGTTTCTCGTATGTTGCTTGCGTTGTTTTGAAATCAGGTGTCTTGCAACGGCATAAAACCAAGATAATATACCACTGGTATCTAGTTCTTTAGCTTTACATTGAAAGCGCACCCAGCATTCTTGAGCAAGATCATCCGCCCCTATTTGTCCATTTGTCCCAGCATGCTTTTTGACAACGCGAGCAATCCGAATAATATGCGGCCATAATCCTTGGGCAATGGCATTAAAATCTGGTTTTAATACATTTAATGCAGCTTTTAGCCTCTGCGGAACTTCGTCCTCTGGCCATCTTGATGATGCCATACCCATTATTTCCTCAAGATTAAAGCCTGGTATAGCCTGTAATTAGCTATTTTTGCTGACCGTGCGTGCGCCATGCTTCCATTACAACCAAAGAAATAGTAGCTGCTCCAGCAGTAGACGCAAATTTAGCGGCACCACCACTAGTAGTAGTCTCCAATCTTTTTAATGCAGCCATGATCAAAAGAATATCTTCGTAAACATTTGCGACTGCTCCCGCATTCTCAAATTTCCCATGTTTTGCGGCGGCCATTAGTGAATCACGGGTAAACTCCAATTGATCGCGCGAATAGCCACAATATTTAAGGCCTTTTTTCACAGCGGCAGTAAAAACTTCCCAATTTGTATTGGAACTTGCTTCAGAAAATTCGGATTCTGGCTTTTTGCCCACCAATAATTTTTCATCTTTATCAGCGGTTACGGCTCCATAGGCAATAGCATAAGCAGCAAAGGCGCTAAGCAAATTTTTCCCCTGGGCATGATTCAATGCGTCTAAAATATCGGCAACAGTCGCTGCTTCCATAGTGGCCGCCAGCTTTTTATACTCGGCGGCATCGATCATTTGAATTAATGGTTTTGTATCGGCTGGTGCAGACATCGGAACTCCTTTTGATTGACCAATACTTTAAGAATATATTTCCTATTAATCAACAAATATATTTTTAACGGATAATTATATTGTCGCCATTAATCCATTGTTTTTTCTGCCCATTCCCAGCTATAGGAAGATATGAAACCAATTTCCATCTGTGTGATTGGCCCGAATGGGCGTATGGGCAAGCAAATTATCGCGGCCGTGCAAAGCGACGCGCGGTTTGCATTGGCCGGAACTTTGTCACGCGCCAGTCTTGCCAATGATAAGCAAAATATATCCAAATCCGATTTGGTGATTGAATTTACCCGAGCGGAATCGACTGGCGATTGGGCGAAACTATGCGCCGAATATAAAAAACCACTCGTGTCCGGCACTACCGGATTAAGTGATGCGCAATTTACGAGCTTGAGAGAAGTCGCGAAAACGATTCCAATTTTTCACGCTAATAATATGAGTAAGGGCGTATTCGTCGCCCAGCAACTGGTCGCGCAAGCATCCAGATTATTGGGCGCGGGTTATGCGGTGGAAATTATTGAAACCCATCATGCCAAAAAAGTCGATGCGCCATCGGGCACCGCGCTGAATTTGGCCAAGGCGGCGGCGGATGCGCGTGGCCTCGATAAAAGTAAATATATTTATGGACGCGAAGGGCAAACTGGCGCGCGGCCAGCCGATCAAATCGCCATTCACGCGCTGCGCGGCGGCGATGTCATTGGCGAACATCATGTGCATTTTCTGGGATCGTACGAACGGCTGGAAATTACGCACCGCGCCTTGAATCGCGAATTGTTCGCGCGCGGTGCGCTGGATGCGGCTCATTGGCTTTTGAAACAAAAACCAAGCCTGTATGGCATGGCCGACTTATTGGCTTAACTATCGCCTTTGTTCCGCCATTTGTCTTTGCCGTAACAACATCAGTCTTACAACTTCGTCTCTAGACATATTCACCTTCCATGCTCTATATAATGTTAATATAATATTATTACTATTTATTAATTATAATATATATAATATTACAATTAATGTCAAGTTACATTTATATTAATTTCAATATACGGGTTATGGACGATAGGATATGAGTGGTTTATGCCACCTGTAAAAAAAGCCAAACAGCGCCTGATGAGCTCCGCAGAAATCGAACAATTTTTTTCGATTTTACAGGCGGCGAATCCGGAACCTAAGACAGAATTGGAATATAAAAATCCATTTACGCTGTTGGTGGCGGTGGTGTTATCGGCGCAAGCAACCGATGCCAGCGTCAACAAAGCCACCAAAGATTTATTTAAAAAAATCGATAGCCCACAAAAAATGTTGGTGCTGGGCGAGGCGGGTTTGAAAAATTATGTCAAAACCATCGGTCTTTATAATGCCAAGGCAAAAAATATTATCGCGCTGTCGAAGATTCTGATCGATGAATTCGGCGGCGAAGTTCCGCGCACGCGCGAAGAATTGGAAAAATTGCCGGGCGTTGGGCGCAAAACCGCCAATGTGGTTTTGAATGTGGTGTTTGGTCAGGCGACCCTAGCGGTCGACACGCATATATTCCGCGTATCGAATCGTACCGGCCTGGCGCCGGGAAAAAATCCGCTGGAAGTGGAATTGAATTTGGAAAAACGCGTTCCGGAAAAATTCAAACGTCACGCGCATCATTGGATCATTCTGCATGGGCGCTATATTTGCAAGGCGCGCCGGCCGGAATGTTTCCGTTGCCCGGTTGTAAAACAATGTCAGTATCCGGATAGAATTCTAGAAAATTGATTATCATCTGCGCCGGGATCGAAAAAGTGAAGATATTTCAAATCGAGTAGCTTGATCAGGTGCCGGTGTTCTTGATTTTGGTTCTGACACAATAGTTTTGATTTCATCGCCTTCTATAAATTCTCGTATTCTTTGCATCACCATTTCCGGCCGCATATTCCGTTCGATCTGCTCAAGCCGTTCTTGACGGCGCATAATCATCGCAGCCGCAAACCATGTTGCCGGGGCCGATAAAAATCCCATGACTGCAATATCGAACATAAGCGGAATTTTGAACGCGCTACCAACGGCAATTCCAACAATCGGCACAGCAAATAAACTCAATCCGCAAGTTATCGCAAGCGCCGTGCCGATTTTTTGTAAACGGGCAATGCGCTTACACAACCGTTCCCGGGCGTGGGTAAGTGTGTCAGTAAGGGATCCGGAGTTCAATTAGAACCCGCCGGAAGATGTGCCATACAGGCCGCCTTGGCCTTGATATCCGCCGCCACGTTGCTGATTATTATTGGCGCGGGTTTGATTGGCTGGTTGCGTTGGCGCTGCGGCGCGCGGCGTGGCCGACAAAGACTGTAAATCGCCGTTAATTTCGCCGCCGGCATCCACTTGGATCGTGCCATAACGCACCGATCCGGTGATTTTACCGCCTGGCATCACATGCAAGCGGTTGCGCACGGTTAAATTGCCTTCAAAATTTCCGGCCACCATGGCGTTATCGATTTCGGCATTGCCTTTGAACGTGCCGGATGGCGCGATTTCAATTTGTTTGCAATCCTTCAGGGCCGCTTGAACGTGGCCTTCGACCACCAGGATATCGCAAGTGGTGATTTCGCCATTCAGCGAAATATCGGGACCGACCACCAAGCGGCGGCCTTCGCCGCCTTGTTGTTGTCTCGTTTCCAAACGCGTTGGTTGCGGCGCCGGTGCGGCTGGCGCGGGGTTTGCGGCATAAATCGGCGCGGCCGGTTGTTGCTGCGCGGCCGGTGCAAAATTTGGCGCGTTATTTTGCGGATTGGCATATCCAGCATTGAAAATATTTGGTGCCGGCTGATGGCTGGCTTGGCCGTTGGCGGCTGGGGCTGCATTCATCGGAGAATTCTGGAATGTGGGATTGGCTTGGGTCATCGAAGAAACCTCTGCTTTTGCTGGAGTGGGGGAGGGATTAGCCGGTACGGCCTTTACAACAGGGGCTGGTTGCGGTCGATTGCCATTTGTATCTGCTTGCGCGGTTGGATTCGCGCCGCCAATGGTGATCGGCGTGGTTTTGGCCAGACTGGCCAAAGCCTCTTCTTGCAGGTAATTGCCTTGTTCTCCCAAAAGGTCTTGCCTTTTTAAGATCATATAATCGTTCCCATAGCAAAATTATGGTTCCAAAATTTGATATTCATCAAATTTAATAGCAATTGTCCCGTGCAACCAAAACTGTCGTCCTGGCCTTACCCTGTTCTATTTATAATTGGGGGTAATTATGCCTGAAAAAGATACGATAGTAAATTAAAAAAATTGGGGGATAGTTTGTGCTTATGCCTTGGGGAAAACATATCTGCCCCTATAATAAGCCGTTAATTTCATCAATAGATCCAAAGAGTTACTATATGTCATCCCCTTATGATTTACTCGGTATCGGCAACGCGATTGTCGATGTCCTGGCCTCGATCGACGAGCAATTTATTAGCAAACATAACATGCGTAAGGGGGCGATGACCCTGGTCAGCCAGGAAGAGGCGGAACGCATATACAAGGCCTTACCGTCCCCCAAAACCGTTGCTGGTGGCGCGGTTGCGAATAGTTGCGTTGGCGCAGCGATGCTCGGCAGCCGCGTGGCCTATATCGGCAAGGTTAAAGAAGACGATGTGGGAAATATTTTTGCAAACGACATGCAGTCGTTGGGCGTACATTTCAAAACCGCCAAAACCGGGGCAGGGCCCAGCACGGCGCGGTCGATGATATGCGTGACGCCGGACGGACAGCGCACCATGAACACATTTCTGGGCGCTTGCACCGGAATCGAAAAATCCGATATCGACGAACATTTGCTGGCCAAATCCAAAATATTTTTTATCGAAGGATATTTGTGGGATGTCGCCAGCGTGCGTCCGCATTTGCAATTGGCGGCGGGATTAAGCCACGCGGGCGGAAACCGCGTTGCATTGACATTGTCCGATGCGTGGTTGGTGGATAGGTATAGGGATGAAATCCGCCGGTTTGTACACGATCATGTCGATATTTTATTCGCCAATGAATCGGAAATAATTTCATTCTACCAAACCGGCGATTTGGATGAAGCGATTTCCCACATGCGCCGTGATTGCAATCTGGGCGTTATCACCCGAAGCGATCAAGGATCATTGGTGGTGGACCGGAATAACACTATCCCGATCGCCGCTGAAAAAGTGAATGTGGTCGACACGACCGGGGCCGGCGATTTATACGCCGGCGGATTTTTGTTCGGCCTTGCCGCCGGATATCCGCTGGAACGTTGCGGCCACATAGCGGCTATTTGCGCCGGTGAAATCATCTCGCATATTGGCGCACGTCCGCAAGCGGATTTGCAAAAACTGGTTCAATCGAAATTGGCGCTAGTATGATCAATAGCAAGGCGCTGCAATTTTACCGCGACCGCAATCTGATCGTTATTTTTTATCTGGGTCTTGCCAGCGGCTTGCCGTTGTTGCTGACGCTTTCCACCTTGTCGGCCTGGTTGACTGAAACCGGCGTTAATATTAAAACCATCGGTTTGTTTGCGCTGGTTGGGCTGCCGTACAGTTTAAAATTTCTGTGGGCGCCGCTGAAAGATTCTATTTCCATTCCCGTGCTATCGCGCTTATTGGGCCATCGGCTTAGCTGGCTGTTTGTCACGCAAATATTGCTGGCTGCAAGCGCTTATGCGCTTAGTTCAATGGATCCGCAGACTCAATTATGGGATATGGCGCTGGTTTGCTTAATGCTGGCGTTTTTTTCCGCCAGCCAGGATATCGTGTCCGACGCATACCGGATCGAATTGCAGGAACGCGCGCACGTCATGGGTGCTGGCGCGGCGGTGCATGCGGTGGGATACCGCCTTGGCATGTTGATTGCGGGTGCTGGCGCGCTATATCTCGCCGATCCTTCGATTTACGGGTATAGCTGGAATTACGTTTACAAAATAATGGCCGTTTTGATGCTGGCGTTGTCCTTTATTTGCTGGCTTTGTCCTAAATCACGCACGGATTTGGCGCGCGAAGGCAAATTGCAAGTAAGCCTGCGCCAAAGCGTGATCGAGCCGTTGCTGGATTTTTCCCGCCGGTCGCATTGGATTTGGATCGCCGCTTTTATTTTATTATTCAAACTGGGTGACGCTTTGGCAACCTCGCTCGCAACCCCATTTTACTTGGAATTGCAGTTTACCAAGGTTGAAATCGCCAATATCACTAAAATCTTCGGGCCCATCGCGTTTCTGATCGGCGGCTTTGCGGGCGGCGAAATGGTGCGGCGGATCGGCATGATGCGCAGCCTTTGGATTGGCGGCATTCTGCAATTATTGTCGAATTTTCTATTTTCAGTGCAGGCGATGGTCGGGCACGATTTATGGATGCTAACTGCGACCATCGGCGTTGAAAATTTCACCAGCGGAATCGGCGGCGTGGCATTTGTCGCCTATTTATCGGCCTTGTGCAATTTGCAATATACCGCGTCCCAATACGCGATTCTGACGTCGTTAATGGCGCTGGGGCGGACGGTGTTGTCGTCCGGCAGCGGCTATATGGTCGCCAGTATTGGTTGGGTTTGGTTTTTCGTGGCAACCGCGGCGGCTGCCGTTCCGGGCCTTGCGATCTTATATTATTTGATGAAACAACTGCCGCCGAAAGAGCAGATTAATTAAGCCACTTCGTTCTGATCCAGCGAATATCCCGCCGAACGGACGGTGCGGATAATATCGTCGCACCCTTCGATATTGATCGCTTTGCGCAGGCGGCGGATATGCACGTCCACGGTGCGCGCCTCGACATAGACATTTTGCCCCCACACGGCATCCAGCAATTGTTCGCGGCTGAATACGCGCTGCGGGTTTTCCAGGAAATGGCGCAATAAACGGAATTCGGTTGGGCCCAAATGAATATCGCGCCCGGCGCGCTTGACGCGGAAGGTGGTCGTATCCAGCACGATATCGCCGAATGTTAAAACATCAGCTTCGCTGTTCGGATTGCTCCGGCGCATAACGGCGCGAATACGTGCGCTGACCTCGGCGGGGGAAAATGGCTTGGTAATATAATCGTCGGCGCCGGAATTGAGGCCGCGCAACTTATCGGCCTCCTCGCCCTTGGCGGTAATCATGATAATCGGCACGTTGCGGAAATCGTTTTCGCGGCGCAATTGACGGCACACTTCGATCCCAGGAATCAATGGCAGCATCCAATCCAGCAAAATTAAATCCGGCTTGCTTTCTTTCACCTGGATCAAGGCTTCTTCGCCGTCATGGGCCAAGGTAACGTTGAATCCCTCTTGTTCCAGATTGTATTTCAGCAAAGTGGCAATGGCGACATCGTCTTCGACGACTAAAATGGACTGTTTCATGATATTTTCTTAATAGTTGAATTGGGACTATTGGTATTGACGTTGGCGGGAAGATCAAGACCCGGTTGATTATAAGGCGCGTAATGGCTGGTATCTTCATAATATGGACGCTGTTCCTCCAACCGCTGGCCGGTAACCCAAAAATGCACCACTTCGGCGATATTGCCGATATGATCGCCAATACGTTCCAGATTTCTGGATATGAACAATAAATGCGTTCCGTCCCCCACATCCATCGGCCGCGCTGTGGTGGTTTGAACAATGTCGGTGAAAATCGTATTGTAAAATTCGTCGATGGCCGCATCCTTGCGCCACACCTGCACGGCCAGTTCGAAATCCTTGTTGCTGATGGTATTTAAAACCTCGGACAGGGATTTTTTTACCGCGGCGCCCATGCGGGAAATTGCACCACGGATATTCTGCAACTTGTCGTGGTCCAAAACCGATGATCGTATGGCTATATTCTTGGAATAATCGCCTATGCGTTCCAAGTGCAGGCTGATTTTCATTGTTGAAAATACGGCGCGCAAATCGTCCGCCACCGGACTGTATTTCGTTACATACTGAAAACATAAATCGTTTATGGTGCGGTCCAACTGATCCACGCGATGATCCGCGGCATCAACCTTTTGCACCAATTCCGGATTGTTGCGGGTAAATATTTCCATTGCGGTGGACAATTGCAGTTCCGCATTGCCACCCATTTCCGCAAGCAGTTTAAAAATAGATTCCTGTTCCTGGAAATGATTGTGCATGACGAGTCTTATCCGAATCGGCCGGTGATATACCCTTGGGTGCGTTGGTCGCGGGGCGCGTTGAATATTTGCGTGGTATCGCCGCATTCGACGATTTCGCCCATATGAAAGAATGCGGTGCGTTGCGAAACGCGCGCGGCTTGCTGCATCGAATGGGTTACGATAACGATCGCATAATTTTCACGGATATCGGCAATCAATTCCTCGATTCTCGCGGTGGCAATAGGATCAAGCGCCGAACAAGGCTCGTCCATCAGAATCACTTCCGGGTCGATCGCAATGGCGCGCGCAATGCACAAACGCTGTTGCTGGCCGCCGGATAAATTGGTGCCGCCGTCGTGCAACCGATCCTTGACTTCTTTCCACAAACCGGCGCGAATCAAGCTTTGTTCGACAATATAAAACAATTCGTCTTTATCCTGGGTCAGGCCATGAATACGCGGACCATAGGCGACGTTGTCGAAAATAGATTTCGGAAATGGGTTCGGTTTTTGGAACACCATGCCGACGCGGCCGCGCAATTGCGTTACGTCGACCGATTCGGCGTAAATATTGATGCCGTCCAAATAAATTTCACCGCTGACTTCGCAGCCTTCGATCAAATCGTTCATCCGGTTCATGCAGCGCAAAAAACTGGATTTGCCGCAACCGGATGGACCGATCAGGGCGGTAACTTCCTTGTTGCGAATATCCAGGCTGACGCCATTTAGGGCCAGTTTGGCGCCGTTGCCATAGGTAACGCGTAAATCCTTAACCGCGATTTTGGTTTCGCGCGGTTCGGAAACCGGCAAAGTGTATATGTTGTTGTTGGTAATTCTAACGACGTTTTCCATCCGCACTCCAATCTTTCATTCTGTTTTGCCGGGATTATACTACCATTTCTTTTCAAATTTATGACGCAGGTATAAAGCTAACCCATTCATAAATAACAAGAAAATAATCAACAGGACGATACCGGCGGCGGTTTTTTCGACAAATCCGCGTTCCGCGCTATCGGCCCAAATAAAAATCTGCACCGGCAAAACCGAAGATGGATTTAAAAAACCATCCGGGGTTGAGGTGATAAAGGCAACCATGCCGATCATTAATAACGGCGCGGTTTCGCCAAGCGCCCTGGCCATTCCAATGATCGTGCCGGTCATGATTCCCGGCATGGCAAGCGGCAGTATATGATGAAAAACGGCCTGCACCGGAGACGCGCCAAGCGCCAACGCGCCTTCGCGGATGGATGGCGGCACCGCATCAAGCGATGAGCGCGTTGCGATAATAATGACCGGCATGGTCATTAATCCCAACACCAATCCGCCCACCAACGGCGCCGATCGCGGCATGCCAAGAAATCCCAAAAATATAGCCAGCCCCAACAATCCATATACAATCGATGGAACCGCCGCCAAATTATTGATATTGGTTTCGATGATCGTGGTGAACCGGTTTTTTGGGGCAAATTCCTCAAGATAAATTGCCGCCGCAATTCCCAAAGGCAAAGCAAACAAAACTGTCACCAACATAGTCAGCAACGATCCAACCAAACTGGCCAGAATGCCGGCCAATTCCGGTTCCCTGGAATCGCCTGCGGTGAAAAACCGCCAATTGAAAATTGTTTCCAGAACGCCAGCCGATTGCAACGATTCCACGCGCGATAATTGGATATCGTTTAACCGCCGGTCTATTTCCGGGGTGCTGCGGTTCAGGCCGTTTTTAACCGCCATGTCGACATCGCTGGATGCCGGGATTTGCAACTGTACGGTTTGTCCCAATTTATCCGGGTTCTTTTGCATATACTGCCATACATCAGAACTTGCGCCGCGGCTGATAAGTTTTTGCAAATCGCGCGGTTCCGCATCCGGTATTATCTTCTGCAGCGCCGCGACAATTGGCGCCTGTAAATCGCCTTTGTATAGATCGGAAAAATTATGCGATTCTTTATATATCTCATCGACATCGATTATGGCCGGATCTAGCGAGACTTCCACATTAAGCACGGTTTGATAAATTGCGGTGCGCGCATTCCAACCGATTAAGCTTAGCAACATTACTAGAACCGCGATCGATAAAGTTACCGCCAGTTTTCCATACCAACGAAATCGCTTTTCCGCCCGCAAGCGCCGTTGCAAATGCGTGGTTTTTTCCAGCAGTGGCGGCCAGCTCATTGGCTGATGTTTTTTGGAATGCGTATTTTCTGTCATGATCTACTCATATTGTTCACGGTAGGTGCGTACGATGTAAATGGCCACAAAATTTAAAATCAACGTTACAACAAACAAAACCAATCCCATGGCAAAGGCCGCCAATGTCGTGGTGCTGGCGAATTCTTGATCGCCGACCAACAATGAAACGATTTGCACCGTCACGGTGGTTACCGATTCCAGCGGATTGAAAGTCAGATTTGCGGCCATTCCCGCGGCCATTACCACGATCATGGTTTCGCCGATCGCGCGGGACAATGCCAATAAGCACGCGCCGACAATCCCCGGCAATGCCGCCGGAATAACCACATGTTTTATGGTTTCCGCCGGCGTTGCGCCAAGGGCCAGCGATCCATCGTGCAAGCTGGTTGGAACGGCATGCAGCACATCATCGCTTAGGGATGAAATAAACGGAATCAACATTATGCCCATAGTCAATCCAGCCGCTAGCGCGCTTTCAACTTCGATATTGAGGCCGATTTTTTCTCCCAGCATGTTTAAGGCCGGGCCGATTAAAAGCGCGGCAAAAAAACCGTATACTACGGTTGGAATTCCCGCCAGCAATTCCAGCACCGGTTTTACAATCGCGCGCGTTTCCGGCTTGGCGTATTCTGAAAGATAAATGGCGCTTAACAATCCCAGCGGCACCGCCACCAGCAAGGCCAGGGCGGTAATCAATAATGTACCGGTAAAAACCGGTATCGCGCCGTAACCGCCGGATGATCCCACCTGGCCGCTGCGGATCGAAACTTGGGGGCTCCAATGGGTGCCGAATAAGAATTCGTGCAGCGGAATGCGTTTAAAAAATTGGAACGCTTCGAATGCCAGTGACAATACGATGCCCAGTGTCACAAATACTGCCAGAGTGGCGGTCAGCCATAAAAGAAAAACAATTATTTTGTCTGAAACCGACCGCGCGGATAAATCGGCGCGAATTTTATTGTATCCCACCCATCCAAACGCCGCCGCGCAGGCAATTAAGCCGGTGACCAGCCCGATGGCGGCCATTTTTTGATAATAAGATAATTTTTGCGCGGCTTCGACCATCCAGGGATCCGGCGTGTGGGCAATCTCGCCGCCATCGGCCAGAGTTTTAATATCGGAAATGATAAAAGAAATCTTTTCAGGGTTGGATAATGTTTCTACCGGAATTGCGGAATTGATCCATTGCAGTAAAATGTGATGCGAGCCGGTTTGCCAAAGAATAAAAAACAAGATCGATGGCAGGGCGCTCCACAACAGCACGTACAATCCATAATATCCGGGAACCGACGCTAAATTTGCGCGCTTGCCGCCGGAAAGGGCGATCGCTTTGGTGCGGCCCATTTTCCAGGAAATGAAAGAAGCAAGAACAACAATGCAAATAAAGTATAAAAATAGGCTCATCGATACCCCGTTTATAAAGATAAAAGGCGGGGGAGCAATCCCCCGCCTTGAATCATAATCGCTTACATCGTCAGCGGTTTTGCGCTTAACGCTTGTTCGCGGATTTGTTTGCGCTCGGTTTTTGGCAGCGGGACAAGGCCTTTGCTGACCAGGTATCCGTTATCGCCAAAAGTTTTTTCCGAAGTAGCTTCGGCAATATATTCTTTCAAACCTTTGATCGACGCCAAGTGCGCGTTTTTCACATAGAAATAAAGGCTGCGCGACAATTCGTATTTTCCGGATTGAATTGCGGTCACCGATGGCGCGGTTTTATCGATGGTGGCGGCGCGCAAATAATCGCGGTTTTGATCGAGGAAGCTGTAACCGAAAATGCCCAGCAATTTCGGATTCGATTCCAATTTTTGTACGATTAAATTGTCGTTTTCGCCCGATTCAACAAAAGCGCCGTCTTCGCGCAGCGTGTGGCAAGCTTGTTTAAAGGCTGTTTCGTCGGTTTTTTTCAATTCCGACAATTCCTTAAATGTTTTGCAACCGCCTTCCATGGCGATTTCCACGAAAGAATCGCGGGTGCCGGAAGATGGCGGTGGGCCCAATACGCTGATTTTAATTTTTGGCAAGGATGAGTCGATATCGCTCCAGTTCGTGTATGGGTTGGCGACCAATTTGCCGTTTTGCGGAACTTTTTGCGCCAAGGCCATATAAATTTGACGCAAGGTCAAATTGATCGGTTCGGCTTTTTTCGATTGCGCCAGAACGATGCCATCATAACCCAGCTTTACTTCGCTGATCGAAGTAACTCCGTTTTCATTGCAAGTTTTGAATTCGGTATCTTTCATGCGGCGCGAAGCGTTGGTGATATCCGGATGTTCGCCGCCAATGCCGGCGCAGAACAATTTGATTCCGGCGCCGGTGCCGGTGCTTTCAACGACGATATCGGTATATTCCGGATTGCGGGACAAATATTCGGCGATTGCGGCGGAAAATGGATAAACGGTCGATGATCCGACAACTCGAATTTGATCGCGGGCCATAGCCGGGGTAGTGGCAAGAATGATCCCTGCCAGGATGGTTAGAATAAATATTCTCATGGAAAAACTCCGTTACAGGTTGGAACAAAGCGTCCCAGCATTTACTACAGTAACATTACGGATTTATGACAAAAACGCCTGTAAATATTGGGGTTTTTTCTTATAAAGAGAAATATCAGCCGCATCGGCCTCTGACATAATTTTAGGTCAAAATGTTGCGCGGGTGATTGAAAATTTGACCGGGTGTTCCAATTTCATGGGCGGCGGGGGTTTTAATTGTAAATCGGCAGATAAATGGTGAACTTGCTGCCCACATTCTCCTGACTTTCAACAACAAGACAGCCGCGATGGCGGTTCAGGATATGTTTTACAATAGCAAGGCCAAGGCCGGTGCCGCCGACTTCGCGCGATCTGGCTTTGTCGACACGATAAAATCGTTCCGTCAGGCGTGGAATATGCTGCGCGGAAATACCCATGCCACGGTCAGAAACGCTGACAAAAACCACTTTTTCCTGTGACAATGGAAATTGCGGCGGAATATCGGTGGTTTGTCCGGCTTCGACAATAACGGGCGTGCCTGGGCGGCCATACCGGATGGCATTGGTCACAAGATTCGATATGACCTGAAACAATTCGTCCGCATCGCCCTGCACTTGCGGCAAATTTTCATCGGTCTTGATCTGCAAGGTCATGTTTTTTTGTTTTATCTGCATTTGCAGCATTACCGCGATATTGTTCAATACCGGTTCGATTTCCACCGCATCCTCTGGCTGGTGGTGTTCGCGCATTTCAATGCGCGACAAGGACAGCAAATCCTCGACCAACCGCGACATGCTTTTTGCCTGGGTTTCGATAATTTTCAGAAAATTTTTCTGCGCCGCTGCATCGTTGCTCGCGGGGCCTTGCAAGGTTTCCACAAATCCCAGCACGCTGGCCAAAGGCGTTCTCATTTCATGGCTGACATTGGCAACGAAATCCGCGCGCATTTGTTCGGTGCGCTTGATGGTGGTGATGTCGTTCAATGACAGCAACAAAGCGGATTTCCGTTCCTGTAACGTAAAGCCGCGATGTTGAATCGGCTTTACGCGGGCTTGGAAAGTGCGTTCTACCGGCACGCTTAAATGAACTTCGATATCGTCTTCCTGGCCGGATGCAATCGAACGCTGGCATGTTTCCAGCAATTGCGGATCGCGCAAAATGGTAATCAGATTTTTGCTGACCAATAAATCCGGAAATAATTCCCGCGCGCTGTTATTGGCGCGCAAAATGTGCAATTCTGGATCCAGCACCATAACCGGCTCCGGCAGGCTTTCCATTAAATCGGTTTGCGATTGCTGTAACGCCAGCATGGCCTCGGTCGTGGCGCGGGCGTCTTCTTGCAATTTGGACAAAGTAACGATAACGCCTTGCGCGGCTTCTTCCAGGCTCATATTGCGTTTGAACCGGGGGATACGATCCAGAATTTTCAGTTCGACCGCCAGGCTAAGAATTTTTTCCCGCACTTTCAGCCATGGGCGGATCATATAAAGTCCTTGAACCGCGATTAACCCCATGACGACATTCAATAATTGCGCGCAGGGCATCAGGCCTTCGGTACAACTAGGGGCCTTTAACAAGCCGTGCAGAAACAAGCCGGCCAGGGCCAAAAAAACCCATGGATAGGTTTTGTTGAGTATTTTGCCCAACTTGTTGACGTCGAAATCCCGGACTTTACCTCGCATGGCACCTTCGCTATTCTGGCCGAGTCTAAGCAGGGTTTAGGCAAAGCACAACATATAAGTATGACCTAGAGGCAGAGTTTATGGCGCAAGCCTTGCGATTATTTCCTGAAATAGAAACCAAATCGGCGGATGAAGGCGCAACGCCGTTGATGGCGCAATATTTAAAAATCAAACGGGAATATGCCGATTACCTATTATTTTTCCGTCTGGGCGATTTTTACGAATTGTTTTTTGACGATGCCGTGGCCGCATCCGCCGCGCTTGATATTGCCCTGACCAAACGCGGCAAGCATCAGGACAAAGATATTCCGATGTGCGGCGTGCCGTGGCATCAATCCGAAACTTATTTATCGCGCTTGATTAACAAGGGCTTTCGTGTCGCGATTTGCGAACAAGCCGGAGAGATTCCATCCGGCAAGCCCGGCAAAACCATTATTGAACGCAAAGTGGTGCGGGTGATTACGCCAGGAACCGTAACGGAAGAGAATTTATTACAATCGAAGCGCAACAATTTCATGTTGTCGGTTGCCGAAACGCAAGGCCAGTATGCGCTGGCCTGGATCGATTTATCGACCGGCGAATTTTATCTGCGCGATTGCGATAAATCCAGTTTGGCCAATTTATTATCGGCGATCGAACCGGGCGAGATTATATTGCCGGAAAAAATCATGGCGGACGCCGATTTCGCCGCGCTTTGGAAAAATTATGCGGCGATTCTAAGCGTGCAGCCAAATTCGCGTTTTCATGCCGACGGGGCAGAAGCGCGATTGCAGCGTTTATATAATGTGCAGACATTGGATGGGTTCGCCGCTTTCTCGCGCCCAGCATTGGCGGCCAGCGGCGCGTTGGTTGATTATATAGAACTGACGCAAATTGGCGCGCTGCCCATTTTGCAATGGCCGCGTTTGCAACAAAGCAATGAATTTTTGCAAATCGATGGCGCCACCGCGCGGAATTTGGAATTGCGCAGGCGGCTGGACGGCGAATATACCGGCAGTTTTCTGTCTTGTATTGATCGCACCATTACCGGCGCGGGCGCGCGAATGCTCGATACCATGTTGTCGCAGCCTTTAACCGATGTGGCGGCGATCAATGCGCGGCTGGATGTTGTGGAATGTTTTAAAATTAATGCGGAATTGCGGAAAAATATCCGCGCGCAATTGCGGCTTTGCCCGGATATGCAGCGCGCCTTATCCCGCATTTCTTTAAATCGCGGATCGCCGCGCGATTTAGCCGCTTTACGCGACGGCCTGCTGGCGTCACTGCAAGTAAAGATTTTGTTGCGTTCTGATAAAAATCCAAATCTGCTTAACGATGTGGCCGCCGACCTTGGCGATCAAAATGGATTGCAGCAAAAATTGGCGGCGGCGCTGGCGGCGGAATTGCCGATTTTCACGCGTGACGGCAATTTCATCGCGGCCGGATATTCAACCGAACTCGATTATCTGCGCCAATTGCGCGACGAAAGCCAGCGTTTGATCGCGGGATTGCAGCAAGATTATATTCGCAAAACCGGCGTTGCGAATTTGAAGATCCGGCACAATAATATTCTTGGATATTATATCGAAGTGCCGCCGAAATCCGCCGATAAAATGGGCGCCGATTTCATTCACCGGCAAACCCTCGCCACAGCGGCGCGGTACACAACGTCCGCCTTGAATGAAATGGAACAAAAAATATCCAAGGCCGCTGCGCAGGCGCTCGCGATGGAATTGCAAATCTTTGATGAACTGGTCGGCCTGATTAAAAACAAGGCTGGCGCCATTCAATCTTGCGCCGCTGCGATGGCGGCGCTGGATGTGTACACGGCACTCGCGTTACTCGCGGAAGAAGAAAATTATATTCGCCCCACATTGACCGATGATTTATCGTTCGCGATTGCTGGCGGACGTCATCCGGTGGTGGAACAATCGCTGCGTACCAAGGGCCAGGGATTTATCGCCAATGATTGCCAATTGCAAAAACCGGATGGGCAATTATGGCTGATCACCGGCCCCAACATGGCCGGGAAAAGCACTTACCTGCGGCAAAATGCCTTGATCGCGATTATGGCGCAAATGGGCAGTTTCGTGCCGGCATCGCAATGCACCATTGGCGTTACCGATAAAATTTTTTCCCGCGTTGGGGCGGCAGACGATTTGGCGCGCGGCCAATCGACGTTCATGGTGGAAATGGTGGAAACCGCCACCATCTTGCATCAAGCCACCGTGCGCAGCCTGGTAATTTTGGATGAAATCGGTCGCGGCACCGCGACATTCGATGGGTTGTCGATTGCCTGGGCGGTACTCGAATATTTGCATGATAAAACTTTGTGCCGCGGATTATTTGCGACGCATTACCATGAACT
Organism: Alphaproteobacteria bacterium; assembly: GCA_004295055.1. NCBI lineage: Bacteria > Pseudomonadati > Pseudomonadota > Alphaproteobacteria > Alphaproteobacteria bacterium. The sequence goes on from SHNJ01000017.1 coordinate 26,497, forward strand.
GACCGAATTGCAATCGCGCCTCGATCATTTGGCGTGTTACACCATGCGGGTCAAAGAATGGGAAGGCGAAATCGTGTTCCTGCATGAAATCACCAAAGGGGCGGCGGAACATTCTTATGGTATTCATGTCGCCAAACTGGCGGGATTGCCAGGCGATGTGATCGTCCGCGCCGATCATATTTTGCATCATCTGGAACAGCAAAAAATTGGCGGCGAAATGGGCGCGATTCCGGAAAAATCCACTATTGCCACCCCGATCATGCCGGATCATATTATGGCGCTGGTCGATGAATTATCATCGCTCGCCGTCGATGATCTGTCCCCTCGTGCGGCGTTGGATCATTTGGATCGGCTGAAAAAAATGGCCATGAAGAAATGATTTTCTTAGCGTCGCCGTTTACTGCTAATCAATAATGCTAGAACTATGGCACCACCGCCGACGCGGCACCATGGCACCACATCGCTATTATTTTGTAAACTGACCAATGACGCCGCTTTAGCCGCTGTTTGGATTTGTTGGGTTTTGGCAACCAATTCGGCCGGGGTCATGGCGCTGGGCATGAACCGCGCATTATCGGATTGTACTGTAACTGGGGAAACTCCATCGATTTCAAAAAGACGAGTTTGGCCGTTAAATTTGAAAACGATTGGTTTGTCCGACTGGACTTCCACCGGTGTCTTGGGGATTGATTCATAAAATTCTTGTTGGGCCATTTCGGCTCTTATTCGCGTATAAATTTGGCCAAATAACCCACCGAGTACTGCGCCCATTGTTGTAATAGAAACCCAAAGCAGCGTCTTGGTTCCAGAAAATGACCATGATGGAATCAATTTGGCTAAACGTTCCCGCATCGTTAATTTGATGCCTAATTGTTTCCGCCAAATTTCCAATATCGGTTTGCCTTCCCCGATGTCCGTCAATAATCTGTCCGGCAATTTTAAATGCGGTTTATAGAAACCAACAATTTCCCTTTGTTTGGATGGATCGAAACCGATAATATGATCAAGATCTATATCCATAAAAGGATTTTTTCTTGAATCTAATCGACGTTCAATTTCATCCGCAAGGACCAAAGCCCCTAAATACTGGCCGCCAATGTCGTTAGTTTGTGCGGCGGCTATATTTTTTGTTAATTTTCCATAATAAACCGATGCATATACCAATAGTTCGTTTAATCCCATTTTCTTTAATTTATCGCGCGCGGCAGTATAGGCAGCTTTGGCATCACCGCCCCCATTTTCTTGCAATGATATAGGTTCAATGACAAGGTCGAATTTTACGTCTTTACGGCGAATAGGCGCCCCGAAGAATTTTTTTATTTCAGGCAACTTCTTGGGCTTAAAAAAATCATCCCCGAATGTTTGGTAATCTAATGGGGTTTGATCATCTGGTTCCGGCATTAAATGTACGCCAATGCCAGTTGTTCCGGGTCTTATCGCGCCGCTAAGCCGCATAGCTGGATCTGTTATGGCGCGGCTGACGGACTCTCGAACTTCTGCAATGCTTCGACGCAGTTGTTCCGGCGTCATTTCGCGCAGCTGTTTTATTTTGTTAGTAATATATTGTGCGTAATATTCCGCTTCCGGATGTTTGCACAAATCTTTTATCTCTTCCCTTAATAGAAAAGGATCATAAACACCGCCGGCTTTTCCATATAATGCATTAATTAGATTAATGGTCGCGCTTGCGGCCTGCATGGTATAATGATCGTTATTGCCCACGTCCAAAAAGGGCGGTGATCGGAATTTTTTGGCGCAGATTAAAGAAAGAAAGGCGAGAGATAATAATACGTCTTCCAAACTAATAGTTGGTTCAGGTTTAGCGCTCATCACAAAGCTTGCCATTGTTTGGTGCAACACATAAAAATCCGTTGCCAATTGATGGTGGGTCAATCCATCCAATCGCTTTGTATATTCGGTAATTTCATGGTTCATACCCCCTAAATCCGCTAAATTTTCGGGGGCTCTGGCGGAGCGTTTCCAAGAATCAGCGCTTCTTTCTGTATCTTCTTCACCCCCCATCTCTATGTGGGCAAGTGGAAAACTAATATGAATATGCTGAGTATTTAATCCAACCGGCGGTTTTTCAGCCGCATAAAATCCACCCGTAGCCGCGCGCAATTTTTCCTCCTGAATAAATTCAGGCTTAAAAAAATTGTGCGGGATAATAGCTGAACCTTTTTTGTTTCTAAGCATCTCGTACCCACTTTAATAAAAATATATCTTTTAAAGATATAAACATATTTTTTAACCCCGTCAATATGAACGAAATCATTTTGATAAAACCTATTTAACCTTCAAAAAACCATGAAAATCGAATAACTTAACCGCATTATGGCATTGGGACGTTCGGTTTTCACGGTTGGCGGGTTAACATTTCTATCGCGGCTTTTGGGCATGGTGCGGGATATGGTTACCGCCGCCTATCTGGGCGCGGGGCCGATTGCCGACGCGGTGTTTGTTGCGTTTCGCCTGCCAAATTTATTCCGGTCTCTTTTTGCCGAAGGCGCTTTTTCGATCGCTTTCGTTCCAAAATTTACCGACATTCTGACGCGTCAAGGACGCGACAATGCGTTTTTATTCGCTGAACAAGCCATGGCGTTATTATTCGGCGCGGTGATGGCGCTTGTAGTGCTTGGCGAAATTATGATGCCGGTTATTATGCGCGTCGTCGCGCCAGGATTTTCCGACGATACCGGACAATTTGCCAGCGTGATTGAATTCGCACGCATTACATTTCCATACATATTGTTAATGTCGATGGTGGCGCTGCAAGGCGGCGTGATGAATTCACTTGGAAAATTTTACGCTTTCGCCGCAAGCCCATGCATCATGAACGTCGTGATGATTATTGCCATGGTGGTGATCACACCCCTAAGCCAATCGGCCGGACACGCCTTTGCTTTTGGCGTTCTGGCTTCGGGTATCGCGCAATGGGCGTGGATGGCTTATGCCATGCACAGCGATGCGGTAATTCTGCGACCGAAATGGCCGGTATTATCGGATGATATGAAAACGATGCTGCGCGCGATTGTCCCCGCAGCATTGGGGTCCGGCGCATTGCAGGTCAATATTTTAATTGGCGTTATGATCGGATCGTTCCTGCCGATCGGTTCGATTTCTTATTTATATTATGCCGACCGGATCAATCAATTTCCGCTGGGTGTTGTGGGCATCGCCATTGGCACGGTATTGTTGCCCGTTCTATCCAAACATATCAGCGCCGGCGATGCGGCCGAGGCGGCGCGCCAACAAAATCGAGGTTTGGAAATGGGATTACTGCTAAGCGTGCCGGCAACCATCGGATTGCTGGTGATTCCATTGCCGGTGATCGATGTGTTATTCGCTCGCGGCGCGTTCGATTATGAAGCCGCGCGTCAAACCGCCTATGCGCTCGCCGCATTCGCGTTGGGATTGCCAGCCTATGTAATGATGAAGGCCTTAAGCCCTGGATTTTTTGCGCGCGGCGATACAAAAACGCCGGTGAAAATCGCATTCGTCTGCGTCGCGATTAATACTTTATTGAATTTATTATTGATGGGATTAATGCAGCATGTCGGCATCGCGCTCGGCACATCGATCGCGTCTTGGATCAACGCCTATTTATTGGCAGCGGCCTTGCAATCCAAAGGATTTTGGCAGGCCGATGCACAATTAAAATCGCGTAGCCTGAAAATATTGATCGCGTCCTTGGTAATGGGCGCTGTGGTTTGGTTGTTGCAAATGGAATTGGAATCTTGGCTGCTCGGCCATTTCGCGCAAAAATTATTGGCGTTATTAACGCTCGTCGCTGCCGGCGTTATTGTTTACGGCGCTTTAGTTTTGATTTTAGGCGCGGTGTCGATCGCGGAGTTGCGGACGCTGAGGAAACCGAAATATTCTCAGTCTGATTAACGATAGCGGGACGCCTCGCGTATGGCTTTGTGAGTAATTATTCCACTGACTAACATAATGCCAACCGACTCTGCTGCCAATATACGCATTTTGTTTCTACGAACGATTTCATCGGATTTTACCGCAGTAATGGTGGGGGGCTGCTGCTGCGTTTTTTCTACAGTGCCAGAATTTGCGCCAATTGTGGCAACTTCAGATCCAATCCACCCAGGAACGACCACAAAATTTATCAGGCCCATCAATACTGTGGTGGCGCTACCCAGCAAAATTACCGCTGCTATTACTATTTTTTTAACAGGTACGTTCATGAATAAATCTCCACACGATTTATAAATTGGAAGAAGTTTATATCGTTTCTTTAAAAAAACAATGCTTTTGTTTTAAAAAAATCTTGTGTTCTTCCATTGGGTTGCTATGACAATTGCATGAATAAACGAATTCTCTCCGGCGTACAGCCAACCGGCAATTTGCATTTGGGCAATTATTTGGGCGCGATCCGCAATTGGGTGCGGATGCAGGACGACGCGCAATGTTATTTTTGCATTGTCGATTTGCACGCCATTACCGTGCCGCAAGATCCGGTGGCGTTGCGCCGCGCGACCATGGAAGTCGCCGCCGCCTATATCGCTTGCGGGATCAACGCCGAAAAATCGGCGATCTTTCCGCAAAGCCATGTACCGGGGCACCCGGCGCTGTCTTGGGTGTTATCGTGCCATACGCCGCTGGGCTGGCTCAACCGTATGACGCAATTCAAGGAAAAATCCGGCAAGCACAAGGATCAGGCGGTCTTGGGCCTTTACGCCTATCCGGTATTAATGACGGCCGATATTTTATTGTATAAACCCACCCATGTGCCGGTGGGCGAAGATCAAAAACAACATCTGGAATTGGCGCGCGATATCGCTGGCGCTTTCAACCGGCATTATAACCAAGAAGTCTTTCCATTGCCGGAGCCTTATATTCAGGGGATCGCCGCGCGGGTGATGAGCTTGCGGGATGGCACCAAAAAAATGTCGAAATCGGACGAATCGGATTATTCCCGTATCAATATGACCGACGATGCCGATACCATTGCCCAAAAAATCAAAAAAGCCAAAACCGATCCGAATCCTTTGCCATCGTCGAAAGAAGAATTGGCCAGCCGGCCAGAGGCGGATAATTTGCTAGGCATTTATGCGGCCCTGTCCGATCAAACATTGGAAGCTACCATTGCTCAATTTGCCGGCCAGCAATTTTCCGGCTTTAAAAACGCCCTAACCGATTTGGCGGTTGCCAAGATATCGCCCATTACTGCGGAGATGCGGAAATTAATGGCGGATGAAACTTATTTGCGCGGCATTTTGAAAAAGGGCGGCGATAAAGCCAACGCCCTCGCGGATCAAACTTTAACCCAAGTATATGATATTATTGGGTTTTACCCCCGGTAATACTATCACTACATTTTATTAATCTTTTATATTCAATCACTTAACTGGGCTTGACGTTATACCTTATATAGGCTATTTCCACGGTCACAATAATAAGAATATTTCCATCTGGCGTTTCCATCACGGATACGTTATAATGTCTAATAGATGGTTAATAAACAGGGCTTCATATCTTAATAAAGACTTAAGACCGACCTATATAAAGCCCGTCCAATAATGGACCACTGCATAGGAAATAGAATAAAAATGTTTATACAAACCGAATCGACACCGAACCCAGCCTCCTTAAAGTTTTTGCCGGATGCGGTGGTATTGGAAAACGGCACCGCCGATTACCCGAACGCGGATGCTGCCTCGGCTTCGCCCATGGCCCAGCGCCTGTTCCAGATCAATGGGGTTAAAGGCGTATTCTTGGGCCATGATTTTATTACCGTGACCAAAGACGCCTCGTATGAATGGCAGACTTTGAAACCGCAAGTTCTGGCCGCAATCATGGAACATTTATCTAGCAATCAGCCAATCGTGAATGCCGGCGCCGCGCCGCAATTGAACGCCGACCAAGTGGATGAAATTTCCGCGCAAATTATCGAATTATTGGAAACCCGGGTCCGGCCGGCCGTGGCCATGGATGGCGGCGATATCGCTTTCGACCGGTTCGAAGACGGGATTGTATTTTTGCATTTACGCGGATCGTGCGCCGGATGCCCAAGCTCGACCGCGACATTAAAAATGGGCATCGAAAATATGTTAAAACACTATGTGCCGGAAGTAATCGAAGTCCGGGCGACAAATTAATTTTATAAAAAATATATAAAAATCGATTTTGGGGGTAGTTATGATGAAACGCATTAAAAAGATACTGAATGAAAAGGCAGAGCTGCTGTTGCTGTGCTTTTTGCTGGGTTTTTGCTTAACGCTGATTCAACCGGCTAAATTCCAACCGGTCGCCAGCGTTGCCGAACAATTGGCGCGCGATTTCGCATTTCCACCGGCTACCTACCCAACCCAGGGCATTATCACCGTTGCGCATCATGCCGATTTAGACCAGATTTTCTCCGCGCAAGATTATGATTTGCGCCAATTGCAATCCGGCGGCAATTCGGTTCCAGCAATTTTCTTGACCCGCTTGCCCACCGATTTGCATGAAATCGAAACCGCGCAGGATAAAAAAGACCTTTTTATCCGTTCGGTTCTGCCGTTGGTATTGTTGGCTAATGACCACATCATCGAATCGCGCAAAAAACTGATCGCCGCTTGGAATAAACAGCGAAGCGGCACCGCTTTAACCGCCGATGAATTGGAATTTATCGCCAATTTATCCGAAGAATATAATGTGCCGGATCAAGATATGGCGAAACTGGCGATGCGCGTCGATGTGATTCCGCCATCCTTGGCGATTGCGCAGGCGGCCGAGGAAAGCGGCTGGGGAACATCCCGTTTCACCCGTCATGGCAACGCCCTGTTCGGCCAGCAAGTTTACGGCAAGCAAAGTGGTGGAATTCTGCCATTGCAGCGTGAGACCGGCCGCCAGCATTTGGTACGAAGTTTCGACAATTTGTTCGGCACCGTTTTGTCTTACACGCAAAATTTGAATACCCATCCCGCCTATGAAAACTTCCGCCGCATGCGCGCCGGTTTCCGTTATAACCGCCAATATATGGATTCGAACCGTTTGATCGAAACCATGAATCGTTATTCCGAACGCGGCGAAAAATATGTACAGACGATTAAACGCATCATCGATGCCAATGATTTGCAATCGCTGGACCGCGCTAAATTAGAAGCATCGAACACCGATTACTGGCGCCAGCGGATGATTTAATTGCACGCAAATTTTCTTGATTTTGATTTAATTATTTTTGACTGCGATGGAACGCTGGTAGATTCGACGCCAGTGTTTTATCCCGCGCTGGCGGAATACTTGCATGATCTGGGGTTTCCCGGATATAGCGGCGAGCAAGCCGAACGCGAATTTTTTGCCCTGGCGGTCGTTGATATTTACAAAATTTTGCAATCCAGGAAACCGCTGAATCTTTCCGTGAGCGATTTTATTGAAGACGTAGGGGCGCGTTACCGGCGGGCGATGTCCGGCAAGGTGATTGCGGCGCCAGGGATAGAAAATTTGCTGTCCTGTATACAGGATAATGGCGTTACCATGCGTGTGGCTTCGAATGGGGAGATTGCCAATATCCATGCGGTTCTGCAGTGTGTGGGGTTAAAACGATATTTTGCGGACTCGGCATTGTTCTCAGCCGAGCAGGTCGTCAATCCAAAACCCGCCCCGGATTTATATCAATTGGCGTCGGCAGGATTCGAAGACAAGAAAATTCTAGCCGTCGAAGATAGCGTCATGGGCATTCGGTCGGCCAAAGCGGCGGGATTAAAGGTTTGGGGATATACCGGTTTTGCATCCAATGCTGTGAAGGCCGCGCAAGACTTATCTGCCGCTGGGGCGGATTACATTATAGCCGATTTTAATCTTTATAATATCGCGGCCTAAGGCACGATATATTGTCTTCCAATCCAAAACCAGCGCCTGGTTTCTTTATCCTGCATGGTACAGTTCAAGCGCGCACGGCCTTTGGTCCAGGGTTTCAACAAATGCAATTCCACCGTTTGTTCTTTAATTTGCATTTTAATTTGATCTTGGTCGGAGGCATAGCAACTCATTGCCGATGGGTCCATTCCTTTTGCCAAAGTAATGGAAAAACCAGGCGGATTTTGATCCAAAACGCTGTCTTGTGGACCCTTAATTCCGGCTTGCAGGGGCATCGCACGCGCCGCCTGTTCAAATCGCGCCGCATCGCCATAATGTTCGTTCAATGAAAAACGCGGCAATTGATATATGTCTTCCTGGCGCGATGTTACGCCGGAATGCTGGCCAAATGCCGCGATGAAATTAATTCTTTTAACAACAGCGGTGGCGGCATTGCTGAACTCGCCATAAGGATAGGCAAATAGCTTGGGTTCCATACCCAATTCATCGGCGAATCTTTTTTGAGATCCGATAATTTCCTGTGCATTTTGCAAGTCGCTTTGCGCGTACATATGGGCATGCGATTTGGTATGGTTGCCGATGGTCACAAGGCCGTTTTTCTGCAATTCGCGCAACTGATCCCAGTTCATATATGACTTGCTGTTGCGATCGATATCGTCGGTGGTAACGAACAGAGTGAAGGGAATGCCGGCTTTTTTGAATCGTGGCCAAGCTTGTTCGTATACCGATGCGGCGGCATCGTCGACGGTAATGCCCACCGTATAATCCGGCAATTCTTTGCCGGATTTTATATACTCTACGATTTTCTCCACCGGCCAGATGGTATAAGGGCCTTGTTTCAGAATTTTGATATGGTCTTCGAATTGGTCCAACGAAATATTGGTCGATGGGTAATTATCTTCGCCAAACCGGTGGTACATAAATATAACCGCGTGATTTGCGGCCCATACGGGGCTGCTATAAAATAACACTGTAAAAATAAGGGCTATTAATTGCCGCAAATGCCACCTTTACAAATTGTCTTGCCGGATTACTTGTACTATATCTTTAAGCCTTAATGCCGTTCAACTTGTTTTATGGAGTTTTTTCATGTCCGCCGCCATTGATAATAAGTCACTAGATATTTTGTTTCGTGAAGCCAGAACCTATAATGGTTGGCAGAAAAAACCGGTTGATTCAAAGTTGTTGCAAGATATTTATGATCTGTACAAATGGGGTCCGACTTCCGCCAATTGCGAACCGTTGCGCATTGTATTTGTTCAATCGGCCGAAGCAAAAGAAAAACTGAAATCCTGTTTGCAGGCAGGCAACGTCGATAAAACAATGGCGGCGCCAGTAACCGCCATTCTGGCAAACGATATGGAATTTTATGAAAAATTGCCAAAATTGTTTCCGCACGCCGACGCAAGGGCCTGGTTCGTTGGCAATCAGAAATTGATTTCGGATACCGCCTTCCGTAACGGCAGCCTTCAGGCCGCTTATTTTATGCTGGCGGCTAGGGCATTTGGGTTGGATTGCGGGGCAATGTCCGGATTCGATCAGGCGAAATGCGACGAAATGTTTTTTGCCGGCACCAGTTATAAATCGAATTTTCTGTGCAATTTGGGTTATGGCGATAAGGCATCGTTATTCCCGCGCAGTCCCCGCCTCGATTTCTCCGAAGCCTGCAAGATCGTTTAAACCGTGGCATTGATTCTGGGAATTCATGTGGATTCAAACGGATGCGCGGTGGCGCTGTCCGATGGCGATGCAATAGTCGCATCCGAATCCGCCTCTTCCCAGCGAGGCGCCAATGAAAAATTAATACCGATGATCGACGCAGTTCTGGCCGGATCCAAAAAAATCTTGGGTGATATCGATTGGATCGCGGCCAACGTAGGGCCGGGGTCGTTTACAGGAATCCGCGTGTGTTTATCGGCGGCGCATGGGCTGGCGATTGGGTCCGGCAAGCCGATATTCGGCGTGCCGCATTTATCGGCGCTGGCCGCCGCGCTTTCTGCGGACGCAATGAAGGGTAAGGGAATTTTTATCGCCGAGCTTTCCGGCAAGGGCGATTTTCATGTTGCCGCCTATGATGACGATTTAAAACCGATTTTGCCGCCAACCCGTGCCGGCGACTTTTTTACCTATATGCCGCCGCAAGATAGACCTTGGATTTTGATCGGCAATGCCGCTGCGGATGCCAAGCAAGCGCTTGGGTTTGGCGAAGTTTTATCTTCCGATAAAATGAACCTTGCCGAGGCGGTTTGCCGGTTTGCCGCGCAGAATCTGGATCATGCCAAGCAATATCCCGCCAATCCTCTATATTTCCGCGATGCGGATGTAACATTGCGCGCTCCGGATTAATGCCTAATAAGGATCCCATTACAATTTCCCCGCTGGGTGCTTTGTCCCCGGATTTCGCCGCGGATGCAGTTTTTGCCATTATTCAAGATGCCATCCCGGACAGTTGGGATTTTAAAACGCTAAAAAATTTACTGGCCAGGGAACAGGCATTCGGATTTTTAGCCATGCAGAATACTATGGTTATTGGATTTATCGCCGGAACCAAATTATTCGAAGAAAGCGAAATATTGTCTTTTGGAGTTCTAAAAAAATATCAGGGCCAGGGCATTGGCGAACGGTTATTGAAACATTTCCTAGAAGAATCTAAGGCGGGGGGAGCCAGTAAAATATTGCTAGACGTGGCGGATGATAATGTTGCGGCTATTGGCCTTTATCAAAAATATAACTTTACCGTTTTCGGGGTGCGCGAACGATATTACGCCAGAGGCGGCCAAAACAGGGTCAATGCCATATTGATGGCGTTATCCCTGGCTAAATAAGCGCTTGCGCCTGTGGAAACTGTCGCATAAATTACCTAAAACCGTAACATTACTGTCCCTTTTGATCGTTATAAAAATAACCAAACAACGGGGACGCCTATGGAAGCTATTCATTATCACGTGACTAAACCTGCTGTCCTTATGCCATTCGCCACGCCCGTGCCATCGCAATTTTTCGGCACGATGGAGGCGCGCCTGGCATCCGATGAATCGGAAATTCGTGCCGCGCAACAACTGCGCTATAAAATCTTCTACGAAGAAATGGGCGCGAAACCAACCCCAGAATTTCAGAAACAAAAACGCGATTTCGATAAATACGACGATGTTTGCGATCACCTGCTGATTTTGGATCATAAGATCGGCAAGGGTCCGGATGCGATTGTCGCCACCTATCGTTTGATTCGCCAATCCGCCGCGGAGGCAGTTGGCGGTTTTTATTCCACGGCGGAATACGATATTTCTAAAATCATGCAATTTCCAGGGAACTTGTTGGAACTTGGCCGGTCTTGCGTGCATGAAAAATACCGCACCCGTCCAACCATGCAGTTATTATGGCGCGGCATCGCTGGATATGTATTTCATCACAAATTGGATTTGATGTTCGGCTGCGCCAGTTTTCATGGCAATGATGTCATGGCGCACGCGGAATCTTTATCTTATTTATATCATTATCATTTGGCGCCGGAACGGTTGCGCGCCAAAACGCTGCCTGATTTATATGTCGATATGAATTTGATGCCGAAAGAATCGATCGATCCCAAGCGCGCATTGATGGCCTTGCCTCCATTGATCAAGGGCTATATGCGGCTTGGCGGATTTTATGGCGATGGCGCGTATATCGACCAGCAATTCAATTCCATCGATGTTTTTGTGATGGTGCAAACCGATCAAATAACCGACAAATATTTTAAATATTATGAACGCACGACCATTACCAATGGAAGCGAGGAGGAGTAATGGCGCAAATCCTGGCCGCTTTGCGTTTGATTGTTATCGTTATTATTACCCTGATATTGATGCCGGTGCAGGCGGTATTGGTTTTGCTGTTTCCGAGCCAATATAGTTTGATCCCGATTTATTTTCATTCGATGTTATGCAGAATAATCGGCTTTGAAATCGAAGTGCTTGGCCCGGTCAGCCATAAACGCCCGACCTTGTTTATTTCCAATCACAGTTCCTATCTCGATATTATTGTTCTCAGCTCTATTCTGCCGGTGTCGTTTGTGGCCAAGGCCGAAATTGCCGGATGGCCATTGTTTGGCTGGCTGGCGAAATTGCAAAAAACTGTCTTTATCAATCGCCGCCGCAGCGATGCCAAACAACATGTCGATCAAGTATCCAGGGCGCTGCATGCCGGGCAGAATCTGGTAATTTTTCCCGAAGGAACCAGCAGCGATCACAACCGTATCCTGCCTTTCAAACCGACTTTGCTGCGTGTTGCGGATTACAAAGTTGACGGCAAGCATATCGATGTTCAGCCTGTATGTATCAGTTTGCTGGGGGTAAACGGTTTGCCAGCCGGAAGATTTGAACGCCCCTATTACGCCTGGTTCGGCGATGTGGATTTAATCCCGCATCTATGGACTCTTTTGGGTCTTGGCCGGATGCAGATTCGGGTCGAATTTTTTGAACCTATCCGGGCGGATCAATTCGAAAATCATAAATCCATGGCGCAATATTGCCAAAACTTGATTTCCTCAGCCCATTCCAAGGCCTTAACCGGGCGGGAGCCATTATCGCTTCCTCCGCAAATTGCGCTGCAACCCGCCTAAACCATTGTCATTCCAAGAAAAATCAAGAGACTGCTGATCTTGACAGGGCAGACGATCCTGCTAGTTTGTCCTCATTCCCGGCCCAAATCGGTGCCGGGTTTGTTATTGTTGGGCTAATGACGGAAAAGAAGACCAAAAAATTATTCATTAAAACCTATGGCTGCCAGATGAACGTATACGATTCTGGCCGCATGGCGGATTTATTGCGTCCATTGGGTTATGAAACCGGCGATTCGCCCGGCGATGCCGATATGATCATTCTGAATACCTGCCACATCCGTGAAAAAGCCACCGAAAAATTATTTTCCGACCTTGGCCGCTTAAAGCCATTCAAGCAGAAAAAAGAACAACAAGATGGCCGTATGATTCTAGCGGTTGCTGGCTGCGTTGCGCAGGCGGAAGGCGAGTTGATCGCATCCCGCGCGCCTTATGTCGATATGGTATTCGGTCCGCAAACTTATCATCGCTTACCGCAGATGGTGGCCGAAGCCAATCGTGCCGCCGGCTTGGTGTTGGATACCGATTTTCCCGCCGAAAGCAAATTCGATCATTTGCCCGAAGAACAGGGCACCAATGGCTCATCCGCATTTTTGGCTGTACAAGAAGGATGCGATAAATTCTGCACTTTTTGCGTTGTACCTTATACGCGCGGCTCGGAATTCTCGCGCCCAGCCCAGCAAATTTTGGACGAAGCCAGGCGTTTAATCGACTCCGGCGTAAAGGAAATTACCTTATTGGGTCAGAATGTGAACGCTTTTCATGGCGACGGTCCGCGTGGCGATACTTGGAATCTGGCGCAATTAATTTCGGCTCTTGCCGATATGAACGGATTGGAACGCATTCGATATACCACATCGCATCCATCCGATATGGACGATGATTTGATAAATGCGCACGGACAAATCGAAAAACTGATGCCGTATTTACATCTGCCGCTGCAATCCGGTTCCAATAAGATATTGGAAGAAATGAACCGTAAACACACGGTGCAAAGTTATTTCGATATCATCGAGCGTCTGCGCCGGGTGCGGCCCGATATTGCCTTGTCGTCCGATTTTATCGTTGGATTTCCGGGCGAGAGCGAAAAAGATTTCGAAGATACATTGAACGCCGTGCGCCAAGTTACTTACGCCAGCGCTTATTCTTTTAAATACAGCCCACGTCCAGGCACGCCGGCGGGAGCCTATGAATCCCAGGTGCCTGAACCGGTAAAAGAAGAGCGTTTGGCCAGATTGCAGTCTTTGTTAACCATTCAACAAACCGCCTTTAACAGCAGCAAATTGGGCGAAGTTTTGCCGGTTTTGTTCGACCGGGAAGGCAAGCGCGATGGCCAATTAATGGGCAAAACCCCGTTTTTGCAATCGTTATATGTGGACAATGCCAATCCGCGCCTACAGGGTCAAATTGTCCCCGTTCGCGTGACCGGCGCATTTCAAAATGGCCTCAAAGGTGAAATTCTGCTACAAGAAAAAGATACCATGAACGCGCCTGTAAACATTTCCTTTCCGCAAGAGGCTGCAATTTGACCCCCTCCGACAATCAAAACGGCGATACCGCCGTTTCCACTTATTTGCAATTTGATGATAACCGTTTGCTGTCGATGCTGTTTGGCGAATACGACAAGTATATCAGCCGCATGGAACAGCAGTTGGGCGTCAGCGTCCTGGCGCGAGGCAATCAGATTTTAATTTCCGGTTTGGTTGGTCCTGTGGAAATTGCCAAAACCGCGTTGAAAACTTTGTACAAGCGCCTTGAAAAAGGATTGATGATCAGCGTATCCGAAGTCGATGCCGCCATGCGCATGGCAAGCGAATCTTCGACGCGCAAGCAATTTACCGACGAAGCGCGCAATGATGGCGCTGCAATCCGGACGCGGCGGAAACAAATAACCGCGCGCACGCCAAAACAAGCCGAATATATGAAATTGCTGCAGGAGAATGATTTGACCTTCGGTTTGGGCCCAGCCGGTACCGGTAAAACATATTTGGCAGTCGCGATGGGTGTATCGTTGCTGATGGATAATAAGGTTGAGCGTATCGTATTGTCGCGCCCGGCCGTCGAGGCGGGGGAACGTTTGGGATTTTTGCCCGGCGATCTGCGCGAAAAAATCGATCCGTATTTGCGTCCGCTTTATGATGCTTTGTACGATATGATGCCGGCCGATCAGGTGTTGCGCCGCATTGCCAGCAATGAAATTGAAATCGCGCCACTGGCATTCATGCGCGGACGGACTTTGTCCAATGCGTTCGTGATTCTGGACGAGGCGCAAAATACCACATCGGTGCAAATGAAAATGTTTTTGACGCGCTTGGGCGAGGGATCGAAAATGGCCGTCACTGGCGATTTGTCCCAGGTCGATTTGCCGCGTGGCGTCCGATCCGGTCTCCGCGATGCGGCCGAAGCGCTGAAAGGCATTGAAGGCGTTGGTTTTTGTCAGTTTGCGGACGCGGATGTGGTGCGTCATCCGCTGGTTACCCGTATCGTTCGCGCCTATGCAAGTTTCGAGAAGAATATTTACGACAAGTCCGAATCGGCTTAGTTGTTGATTATGAAACCTAAAACCAAAAAAAGAAAAATCCGGCCCCGATCGTCTGTGAAGGCATATGTGATTTGTGATGTGGCCGGATGGAAAAAAATATCCGCCGTTGAATCTAAATGCCGCAAATGGGCCGCCGCAGCGGCCAGCGCGGTTTTAGGGGGATCGCGCGCCGAACTGACAATAGTTCTAAGCAATGACAAGTTATTGAAACGGCTGAATTGCGATTGGCGCGGAAAAAATAAACCGACCAATGTTTTGTCTTTTCCAAATTATGACCGCGTTATTGTGAAGGCACTGCAAAAAAAACGCGGGGTAAAAGAGCCATTAATGCTGGGCGATGTGGCGATTGCCTTGGAAACCGTTAAGCGCGAAGCCAAGACCCAACATAAAACTATCGAAGCGCATTTGGCGCATATGGTGATTCACGGAACCCTGCATTTGCTGGGCCACGACCATATGGTCCAAAAACAGGCTAAATATATGGAAACATTGGAAAAAAATATTTTGCGCCAATTCGGTTTTTCTAACCCATATGAATATGGTAAGGTGAAAAAATAAATTATGATCGATTCCACACCCTCGCAGTCGCTGGTATCCCTGTTTAAAAATTGGCTTTTGCGCAAAATTGGCCGCAGCAAGGCCGAACAGGATCTGCGCGAAACTATCGAAGAAATCATCGAAGACCGTGTTGAGGAACAATCCCCAATCGCCGGGGATGAAAAAAAATTATTGGCCAATATTCTGCGGCTTTCGGGCGTAACGGTGAACGACGTCATGGTTCCGCGATCCGATATTATCGCGGTCGAAGCCAGCCTGCCATTTAACGATATTGTAAAGGCGGTGATCGAATCCGGACATTCCCGTTTGCCGGTGTACCGGGAAACTTTGGATGATGTGATCGGAATTGTGCATATCAAGGATGTGTTTTCTTGCTATGCGCAGGAAAAATCCGCCGATCTGCACCGCTTGTTTTTGCCGCCTTTATTCATTTCGCCAAGCATGCGGGCGCTGGATTTATTATTGAAAATGCGGGTCACGCATAAGCATTTGGCGCTGGTGGTTGATGAATATGGCGGAACAAACGGTCTTGTCACCATCGAGGATTTGATCGAGGAAATCGTCGGCGAAATCGAAGACGAACATGATGTGGCGGAGGCGCCGAAATTAATGCCGCGCCCTGATGGAACGGTGTTTGCCGATGCGCGCGCGACGATTGAAGAATTCGAAGACTGGGCAGGCCCAATTTTGGATGATGAGGAACGCGAAGAAATTGACACGGTCGGCGGACTTGTATTCGCCCTGATCGGCCGCGTTCCAGGGCGCGGTGAAATTGTCACCCATCCATCCGGATTGGAATTTGAAATTATCGATGCAGATCCACGCCGTATTAAGCGGGTGCGGGTAAAGAAAACGCCGCTTGCCACGCCGGAATTGAAAAAAACCGCCGATGCTTAATTTTCATCGCGATAGTATTTTACATCGCGCCGATAAAATCGTGCGGGCATCCGGCCTTAGAAAATATTTTTGTTTGTGGGCGCTTGGCGCAATCGCCGCGCTAGCCATGCCGCCATTATATTTTTTTCCAGGAATTTTGATCGGATACGCGGCTTTGTATGTATTGCTGGCGCGTTCCGGCAGTGCGCGGGAAGCGGCTTGGATGGGATTTTTCTTTCATCTTGGCTATTTTATGATCGGACTTTATTGGATAAACGCGGCGTTGCTGGTCGATCTTTCCTTTGCTTGGATGATTCCTTTGTGCGCGATTGGATTGCCGGCATTGCTGTCTTTATACGGGGCGTTGTTGGGGGGGGCCACCAAACTGACGGCTAAAAAATATTCTTTCGGTACCATGCCCCACGCTTTCTGTTTTGTTGCGTTGTTCTTTTTGTGCGAATGGATTCGCGGACATGCTTTAACCGGGTTTCCGTGGAATTTGACAGGATATGGTTTTGGATTCAGCGATTATTTGGTGCAAACCGCATCGATCGTTGGCGCTTATGGTCTTGGCGCTATTGTCGCTTTTTTTTCAGTGGCGCTGGCTTGCTGGGTTTTGGGTTGTAAAAGATTGCTGGCCGCATCCGGCGTGTTATTGATTGCCATGGCTGCATTCGGTGTTTGGCGATTGCCAGCCGCGGCAATGGACACGGTGCCAGATGTACGACTAAGGTTGGTTCAAGGCAATATCGCCCAGGAATTGAAATGGGATCACAAATCAATTCAGAAAAATTTTTATAAATACCTTGATCTTTCCACGTTGCCGGCGGCTAAGCCGCCAACGCATATCATCTGGCCGGAAACGGCAGTATCTTTCTTGTTGGATAAGAATCCGGAAGCAATGGCCGCTATTCAGGAAATAGTGCCGGTAAATGGCGCTGTAATTCTGGGGGCGCCGCGCGTGGATTATGCAGACCCGTCGTCTCCCGATCCGGAAATTAAAAATATTTACAATAGCATTCTTGGAATTGACTCCAATCGTACTATATTATTTTCATACGATAAGTCGCATTTGGTGCCATTCGGCGAATATGTGCCGTTACCCGGATGGTTCGGTATAAAAAAATTGGTGTCGGGAATTTTCGATTATACTCCCGGTCCGGGACCGCAAACCGTAACGATTGATGGATTGCCGCCATTCAGCCCATTGATTTGTTATGAGATCATTTTCCCGGGACGAGTCACCGATGGTACCGGTCGCGCGAAATGGTTGTTGAATCTTACCAATGACGGTTGGTATGGCAACACCGCAGGACCGTATCAACATTTGGCCGAAGCGCGCATGCGGGCGGTGGAAGAAGGTTTGCCCATCGTGCGTGTGGCGAATACCGGTATAAGCGCGGTAATAGATCCTTATGGCAGAACTGTGGATCAATTGCCATTAGGCCAGGGCGGGATTCTGGATATTTCCTTGCCCCAATCGTTACCCACGGCAACCTTTTATACGAAAGTAATAAAATAATTATACGATTGAGAAATTAAGATTTATTTTTGTACATAAAAAAAGCTAAATTTAGTTTTACATTCATGACATAATGTACTAAATAAGCACGCTATTGCATGCATAATTTGTTTGCAACATGTGTTGTTTATGTTGAATATTACACCGATATGCTTTATGACAAAAAAGAGAACCAGAGAAGATATGACCGTATTGGCTAAAAACACAAAGAAAGAAGGGCGTGCTACATCCCTTGATGAATATGTCGGTGGACGCGTGCGTATGCGCCGCACATTGATGGGGATGAGTCAGGAAAAACTGGCGGAAGCACTCGGCATTACTTTCCAGCAAGTACAAAAGTACGAACGCGGCGTCAACCGCGTCGGCGCAAGCCGTTTGTACGATCTCAGCACTATTCTTGAAGTTCCGGTCAGCTTCTTTTTTGAAGGCCTGGTGGCCAATCAAAAATCTACAGGCAAAAAATCCAAACTGCGTTTGGGTGTTGCGGCATCAAAATCAAAATACACCGCGGAAAAAGAAAGCCACGATCGCGAAATTCTGGAATTGGTTCGGGCCTATAAAGCCATTCCAAACGCCGATATGCGCCGTTCGGTTCTGGATATGATCCGTTCATTGGCCAAAAAAACCGGCGATCAATAAGCGTTTAGTCTTGGTTTGACTATCCCTTTATCTTCTTATATAAGGGTATCCTTATCTATTCTGTAAGGATCAAACCCATGATTTTCGCCCGCTCTCTCGCCAAAAAATTGCTGCCAGCCAATGAAACCGCCTTGAACGATTTCGTGTTTACTTCGGAATCCGTATCCGAAGGCCATCCTGATAAAATTTGCGATCGTATTTCCGATGCGATTCTGGATGCATTTATGCAGGCTGATCCGCAATCGCGCACCGGCATTGAAACGCTGGCGACCACCAACCGCGTAATTTTGGCCGGCGAAGTGCGCGGCCCGGCATCGATCAACAATGCCGATGTGATGACCCATATTGCACGCGAGACGGTGCGTAAAATCGGTTACGATCAAGAAGGCTTTCACTGGCAACGCATGGACGTGCATTGTTATATCCATTCGCAATCGACCGATATTGCGCAAGGCGTGGATGCTGGCGGCGGCAAGGACGAAGGCGCTGGCGATCAAGGCATTATGTTTGGCTATGCTTGCAATGAAACCGACGATTTAATGCCGGCGCCGATTTACTACGCGCATAAAATTTTGCGCACTTTATCCGAAGCGCGGCACAGCGGCCAATTGGCCGATTTGCGTCCGGACGCAAAAAGCCAGGTCAGCCTGCAATATAAAAATGGCCAGCCGACGGGATCTACCTGCGTCGTGGTATCGACCCAACATAAAGACGGCTTGCCAACTCATGCGGTGCGTGAAATGGTTCGCCCAATTGTACAAAGCGTTCTGCCCGAAGGCTGGATGTGCGATGACAAAGATTTTTATGTCAATCCCACCGGTCGTTTCGTGATCGGCGGTCCTGACGGCGATGCGGGTTTGACTGGCCGGAAAATTATCGTCGATACATATGGCGGCGCGGCCCCGCATGGCGGCGGCGCGTTTTCGGGCAAGGATCCGACCAAGGTCGATCGCTCGGCTGCGTATGCCGCGCGTTATATGGCGAAAAACGTCGTTGCGGCCGGATTGGCGGATAAATGCTTGATCCAATTATCCTACGCTATCGGCGTCTCGCATCCGTTGTCGGTTTATATCAACACATTCGGCACCGGCCAGGTGGATGAAGTGAAATTGGAAAAAACCTTGCGCGAGTTGGTAAATTTAACGCCACGCGGCATCCGAACCCATTTGCAATTGAATCGTCCTATTTACGAACGCACGGCATCGTATGGCCATTTCGGCCGCGATCCGGAACGCGATGGCGGATTTTCTTGGGAAAAAACCGATCTGGTCGACCAGCTAAAACGCGCGTTTTAAAGGGTTTAGGGTTTACGGATTTTCCTTGTATAAAATATATTAAATTTTACGCTGAGGCGCATGGCTTCCTCGCGCCCTATAACTCAGCAACATCCTTGCGGTTGCGCCGTTTCTTGCGCCGCTTTCGTCGCGGCGCGGCGGACGGGATCCGATTACGCTTACGAAAAATTCAATGGCAAAAAATCCCGGCACCGGAATTTTTTGCGCCGCCCCGGGATCATCATTTATTTGCGCGAAAATTCGGGCGACCGGATCGGTCATTATTACGCCCGGGCCGCTCTTGGCTGGATGGACTCCTGGGCCAATTATCCAATGCTTGCTGCAAAAGGCGGCATTATAAAAAAATTGCCTGCCGCCCCGCTTTGGATTATGTTTCCCCGCGACTGGATCATGGAACCGCGCGCAAATGCCATCCCTAACCCCAAAACCCAAAACCCTAAACCCTAAACTATACGGTCGGCGCAAAGGCCGTCCGTTGAGTTTGGATTTAAAACAGGCAGTCGAATCGGCCAGCGGACAATATTTTATCGATAAAGATAATATCGCCTCCGCCGCGCCAGCCGGCATAGATCCAAAATTTTTTTTTAAAATCCTCTCGCCTCTCGCCTCTCGCCCTCCCACTTCCTATTGGCTCGAAATCGGTTTTGGCACCGGCGATTTTCTCGCCGGACAAGCCGCACAACATCCGGATATTAATATTATTGGCTGCGAGGCATTTGAGAACGGCATCGCCAAAACTATGCAAAAATTATTGGCGCATAAAGTTTCCAATGTCCGCATTTACCCGGATGACGTACGGCATTTGCTGCCGAAATTGCAGGATGGGTGTTTAGACCGGGTATTTTTGCTGTTTCCCGACCCTTGGCCGAAAAAACGCCACGCCAAGCGGCGTTTTGTAAATCCGGATAATGTACGCGAATTGGCGCGGGTGATAAAAAAGGGCGGCGAGTTTTGGGTGGCGACCGACGATCCCACATATCAGGAATGGGTGCCGGAACAAATGTCGGCGCAAAGCTGGTTTCAACCCAAAAACCCGCCCACAGACGGGTTTTGGCATTTAACCGAACCACAGCCTTGGGTTGAAACCAATTACCAGAAAAAGGCCAGACGCGCTGGACGAATCCCTAAATTTGTTGTTTTTTCAAATAGTTAATAAAAACATAGCGTTTGCTTTTAGGATACAATATGATATACTAATACCTGTAATAAGTTCGGGAGGCAAAGATGGGTTTTTGGCAGGATGCAGTAAGTAAAGTGACTGGCGCGTTGGAATTTATCGGGCTTCGTACAAAAGATCCGGTACTGACCGAGACCGATTTGTTTAACCCTTCTTCTGTCAGTTTGCCGCAACGTAATATTAACAGGCTTATTCAAAACGATCTGGCCCCGCTTTTAAAAACCCCGGCTGGGCCTGAACGAGATGCGGCGTTGATGAGATGGATCGACAACTATGACTATACGCGAAAAACAGGTAACGAAGAAGGAAGCCTGTCCAAGGATCGCTCCGCCGAAGTGATGAAGATGTTAAGTAGGGCGGGATATAAAGCGGAATATGCCAATCCGATTGATCTTGACGTCGCAGCCAAAGTTGGAAATTCCGCCGATTTTGCCGCAAAAGCCATCGGTTACTTTATGCACGGCGTGCAAGGGGGATACAGTACCGCCGATGCCACCGAACATCATTATATGAATTTTACTAATTTACGAAACCGGGAAAACGTTGCATCGCGCGGATCTGTAGAAACAAAAACCCAGCAAGCCGCTATTGAGTTATTGGTTTTTAAAATTCAAGGTAACTTTGATACTATGTCGGCCGCCGATAAAGTAAGTTGGGCCTTACAATATCAGTCCCTAACCCACAATCGGCAGGGACTCTTAGACACCAGACGTCAGAATATGATGGAACTCGGTATGCAACTTGCCACCAAAGACGGCGTTTTGCCGCCGGAAAGCGGAGAGGCAACTTCAGATCAAAAAGCCAATAAGGTTATTTATGATATGGTTTGTGGCCTACAAAAAGGAAATAACGTCAGTTTGCCCACGATCCAATCCACTAAGCAGTTGGCGCAGGAAATGGGTATTGCAACCACAAAACAAATCGTTACTGGATTGCCGCATGCCGCCCATCAACTGGGGGCAGTACAAAATAACTAAGCTATAATCTTGTAATTACGCGATAATTTTTTCCGGCCAAAGGCTTGTTTTTGGCTGGAAAATTATGTATATTCTCTTCATTAAACCAATCAGTTTACTGAAAGGTGGGATCCGAAAGGTTCCCGCCTTTTTGTTTACCCTGATATTTGGAGCAATATGTTAGAGCCGTTGCAAAACCGCATTCAGCAGATTCTGGAACCCTCGCTATCGGCAGAGGGCATTTCCATCGTGCAGGTGCGCCTGATGGGCGGACAAAATCGCCCAACCGTGCAAATCATGGTCGAGCATAGCGACGGCGGCCGGGTCACGTTAGATGAATGCGCCAAAGTATCGCGTTCTTGCGGCGCGATTCTGGATGTGGAAGATGCGTTGTCAGGCGCTTATGTGTTGGAAATTTCATCGCCGGGCATCGATCGGCCGCTGGTGAAACCGGAAGATTATGCAAAGTTTTTGGGACAAATGGCGAAAATTGAAACCCGCCATCTGATCGAAGGCCGCAAGCGTTTTCACGGCAAATTGGAACGCGCCGATGGTGAATCGGTAACGATTAACCAGGACAATAATTCGGTGGCAATCCCATTGATGGATATTGTCTCGGCCAAACTGGCGATGAGCGATACCGCGCTCGCCAAGCAGCCGAAAAAAGTGATTAAAAAGAATTCATAGTTTTTAAAAGAGGTGGAATATGGAACTCGTTGCAGGACAAATCGTACAAGTGGTTGACTCGGTCGCCCGCGAAAAAGGCATCGAAAAAGAAGATGTGTTTGTGGGGATGGAGCAGGCCATTCAAAAAGCCGCCCGCAGCAAATACGGCTATGACAAAGAAATCCGCGCGGTGATTGACCGTTCCAGCGGCGGTATCAAAGTATATCGCGTTATGGAAATCGTCGAAAATGTCGAAAACCCATCCACCCAAGTAACTTTGAAAGACGCGCAGAAACGCGACAAAGCGTTCAAACTGGGTGATTTCGTCACCGACGAATTGCCGCCGATCGATTTCGGCCGCATCGCCGCGCAAACCGCGAAACAAGTGATCGTGCACAAAGTGCGCGATGCGGAACGCGAACGCCAATTCAAGGAATTCAAGGATAAAGTCGGCGAAATCGTATACGGCATTATCAAACGTATCGAGTTCGGCAATTTGATTGTCGATCTGCAACGCGCCGAAGCGATTTTAAAGCGTGACGAAATGTTGCCGCGTGAAAACTTCCGCCAAGGCGACCGCGTGCGCGCCTATATTTATGACGTCCGCAAAGAAGTCAAAGGTCCGCAAATTTTCTTATCGCGCACCCATCCGCAATTCATGGCGAAATTGTTTGCGCAAGAAGTTCCGGAAATTTACGAAGGCGTTATCGAAATCAAATCGGTTGCCCGTGATCCAGGTTCCCGCGCCAAAATCGCCGTGTTCAGCAATGACAGCAATATCGATCCCGTAGGCGCTTGCGTCGGTATGCGCGGCAGCCGCGTTCAGGCGGTTGTCGGCGAATTGCAAGGCGAGAAAGTGGATATCGTTCCGTGGTCCGCCGATCACGCTACCTTGGTGGTAAACGCTTTGGCCCCGGCTGAAGTCGCCAAAGTCGTTTTGGACGAAGACAATAAACGGATCGAAGTCGTGGTTCCGGATTTGCAATTGTCGCTGGCCATTGGCCGCCGCGGCCAGAACGTGCGTTTGGCCTCGATTCTGACCGGTTGGGATATCGATATCATGACCGAATCCGAAGAATCCGAACGCCGGACGCAGGAATTCCAAACTCGTTCTAAATTGTTCATGGAAGCGTTGGATGTGGATGATGTTATTGCCGCATTGCTGGTTGGCGAAGGCTTTGCCAGCGTCGAGGATGTGGCGGTTGTTCCAATCGAAACTCTAAGCGGTATCGAAGGATTCAGCGAAGAAGTCGCCGGCGAATTGCAAGGCCGCGCAAAAGTCTATATCGAAGCGGAAGCAAAACGCCTCGATGCGGAATGGCGCGGTTTGGGCGTAAAAGAAGAAATCGCCAAATTGGATGGCTTGAATCCGAAAATGCTGGTGGCCTTGGGCAATGCCGGCGTGAAAACGCTGGATGATCTGGGCGATTTGGCAACCGATGAATTGCAGGACATTTGCAAGGAATTCGGCCTTTCCAAAGAAGCCGCGGAAAAATTGATCATGGATGCGCGGGCGCATTGGTTTGATGCGGATGGGAAAATTAAATCCTAGGATCATCAACTAAGGCATGAATCAATGGTTTCGGAAGCAAAAAAGGAAAGAACGTCTGACATGACAGAAGGCACCGACGATAAAAAGAAAAAACCGCTTAGTCTGGGCGGTTCTCCGTCGCTGACAAAAACCGTGGATGCGGGCAAGATCCGGCAAAGCTTTGCGCAAGGCCGGTCTAAAACCGTTACGGTCGAGGTTAAGCGAAAAGTCGGCGCGCCTTTAAAGCCAGGCGTGACTCCCGCCGCCGAAGCCGCGCAAGCAGCCGCGCAAATTTCCAAAGAAGCGGAAGCGCAAAAAGCGTTGCAAAATCTGACCCGTGAAGAACGCGAAGCCCGTCTGCGCGCTTTGCAAACGGCGTCGCAACAAGGCGAGGATCAGGTATCGGTCCGCCGCAAACTGGAAGAAGAGTTTGCCCGCCGCCAGGTGGAATTGGAGCAATCGCGCAAAGAAGCCGAAGATGCTAAAAAGCGCCGCGAAGAAGAAGATGCGCGCAAGAAAACCGAATCGGACGCCCGTAAAAAAGCCGAAGTGCAGGCCCGTAAGGTGGAAACGCCGCCGCGCCGCGCCGGAGAAGAGGAAGAAGAACCAGCCGCCGCCAAGGCGCCGGGCAAACATAAACGTCTGGTTAATAAAAAAGAAGAATCCACCGAACCGCGCACTGGCCGCTTGACTTTGCGTGATATTTCGATGGCCGAGGAAGACGCGGTGCGTGTTCGTTCCATGGCGCAGGTGCGTCGTGCCCGGGAAAAAGAAAAACGTAAAACCACTACCGATGAAGCGCAAAAACAAACTCGCGAAATTATTGTTCCAGAAACCATCACTGTACAGGAATTGTCCAACCGTATGGCGGTGCGCGGCGCGGATGTTATTAAATCGCTGATGAAATTGGGCGTTATGGCGACGTTCAGCCAATCAATCGACGCCGACACGGCGGAATTGGTTGTTACAGAATTTGGCCATAAAATCAAACGCGTTGCCGATTCCGACGTTGAAATCGGCATCAAGGGCGGCGAAGATATCGAAGGCGATTTGTTGCCGCGTCCGCCGGTTGTGACCATTATGGGCCACGTCGATCACGGTAAAACATCGTTGCTTGATGCGATCCGTCAAACCGAAGTCGCCGCTGGCGAAGCGGGCGGAATTACCCAGCATATTGGCGCATATACCGTAAAGGCTCCATCGGGCCAGCCGATTACATTTATCGACACGCCTGGCCACGAAGCATTTTCCGAAATGCGCGCGCGCGGCGCCAACGTTACCGACATTGTGGTATTGGTGGTTGCGGCCGATGACGGCGTGATGAAACAAACCATCGAAGCGATCAACCATGCCCAGGCGGCCAATGCGCCGATTATCGTTGCGATCAATAAAATCGATAAACCGGGCGCGAATCCGCAACGCGTTTTAACCGAATTGCTGTCGCACAACATCGTTACCGAGGCGATGGGCGGCGAAGTTTTGGCGGTCGAAGTATCGGCCAAAGAAAAACGCAATTTGGATAAATTGGAAGAAGCCATTTTGTTGCAAGCCGAGATTATGAAATTGCGCGCCAATCCAAACCGCAGCGCCGAAGGCGTAGTCATCGAAGCGAAATTGGAAAAAGGCCGCGGGTCGGTCGCAACCGTTTTGGTGCAAAAAGGCACATTGAAAGTCGGGCAAATTTTCGTCGCTGGCGCCGAATGGGGCCGCGTGCGAGCATTGATCGACGATAAAGGTAAAAATACCGTATCGGTTGGTCCAGGCATTCCGGTCGAAGTGGTTGGATTGAACGGCACGCCGACGGCGGGTGACGATTTCGCGGTGGTTGATTCCGAAAAACGCGCCAACGAAATTTCCGAATACCGCGTACGCAAAGCGCGCGAAAAACAAAATGTCGCTGGACGCGGCACGCTAACCGACATGTTCGCCAAAATCAAAGCCGGCGAAGTCAAGGAATTGGGCGTGATCGTGAAATCCGACGTGCATGGATCCTTGGAAGCGATCAAAGGCAGTTTGGAAAAACTGGCCAACAACGAAGTCGCCGTAAAAGTTCTAAATTCCGGCGTTGGGGGCATTACCGAATCCGATATCGCCCTTGCTTCAGCCACAGGTTCGCTGGTAATTGGATTTAACGTCCGCGCCAATGCGCAGGCACGCGATATTGCCAAACGCGATGGCGTCGATATCCGCTATTATTCGATTATTTACGAAATCGTCGATGATGTGAAACAGGCCTTGACCGGTATGCTTGCTCCGGAATTGCGCGAAGAAATTATCGGCAACGCCGAAATTCGCGATGTATTCAATATTACCAAGGTCGGCAAGGTTGCGGGTTGTTATGTCACCACCGGCATCGTTAAACGCGGCGCTGGCGTACGTTTGTTGCGCGATTCCACCGTCATTCACACCGGCACTTTGAAAACCTTGAAGCGCTTCAAAGATGAAGTCAAAGAAGTCAAAGAAGGTTTTGAGTGCGGTATGGCGTTTGAAAATTACGACGACATCAAGACCGGCGATATTATCGAATGCTATGAAACCAAGGAAATGAAGCGCACCTTGGAATCGGTGGCGTAAAAGATAATCATGGCTGGACGCAGTAAATCGCAGAAAAAATCCACGCGCGGCGACCGCAATTTGCGGGTCGGCGAAGAAATCCGTCACGCGGTTTCGGCGATGTTGATGCGGGGCGAGGTGCATCAATTCGAATCTTATGGAATTGCCATCACCGTTACCGAAGTGCGTGTATCGTCCGATTTGCGCCACGCAAATATTTTCGTCATGCCGCTGGGCGGCCAAAAACAAAATGAGATTTTAAAAAATCTCCGAAATCCGGAAGTCGTCAAGGAATTCCGTATGTTGCTCGCCGATGCGGTTAAATTGCAATTCGTGCCGAATATACGCTTTGAACTCGACACCTCGTTTGACGAAGGCGATAAAATCACCCGCTTATTGCGCGCGGATGAAGAAAAAAGAAAATCGTCCGAAGAATAATTCCATGTCCGCGAATCCCAAACCAAGGCAGCAAAAAATTCCGCGCCGTGTTATTAACGGCTGGCTGAATATCGACAAACCCGCCGGCATGACATCGGCGCAAGTGGTTGGCCGCGTGAAATTTCTAACCAAGGCCGCGAAAGTAGGTCATGCCGGAACATTGGATCCGATGGCGACCGGAATTTTGCCAATCGCATTGGGATCCGCCACCAAAACCATTCCGTATTTACAGGAAAGCGAAAAATCCTATCGATTCACCGTGAAGTGGGGCGAAGAACGTGATACTGATGATGCCGAAGGCCAGGTGATAAAAACTTCGGATATTCGCCCAACGGCAGATCAAATCCACGCGCTATTGCCGAAATATACGGGTTCGATTGAACAAGTGCCTTGCCAATTTTCGGCCGTTAAAGTCGATGGCGAGCGTGCCTATGATCTGGCCCGATCCGGCGTTGCGGTCGAATTGAAACCCCGCACCGTCGATATTTATGAATTTACCCTGATTTCCGCCGAAACCCCGGATATGGCAGTTTTTGAGGTTGTTTGCGGCACCGGGACCTATATGCGCGCTCTGGCGCGGGATATAGGCCGAGATCTAGGGTGTTTCGGGCACTTAACCGCTATCCGTAGGCTTTCGGTCGGCCCTTTTGCTGAAAAAAGCGCGATTTTACTGGATAATTTGAAAGAAATAGGGCATAACCAGCCCTTCGATTCGGGTCTGTTGCCGGTACATGCGGCGCTGGACGACATCCCAGCTTATGCATGTGATGAGGGGCAGGCAAGAATCTTGCGTCAGGGACAGGCGCTTGTGATTACGAGTCCGAAATATTTTTCGGGCCCCGTACAACAAGACGATCTGATCCGGGTCATGTTTCGCGATGATTGCATCGCCATTACAAGGCTCGAAGATGGGTATCTGATTCCTGTACGCATTATGAATCATCAATAGAGGAAAGGGAAAACGATGTCGCAAACTGCACAATTGATTAAACCGGTACAACGTCATGCCAATGACACGGGATCGCCGGAATCCCAAGTAGCCATTTTAACCTCCCGCATTACGCAAACATCGGCGCATTGCGAAGCCAATCCGAATGACAACCATTCGCGCCGTGGCTTGATCGGCATGGTTAATCGCCGCAACAAATTATTGAAATATTTAAAAGCTTCCAGCCAAGAACGGTATGAAGCCTTGATTAAGAAATTGGGCTTGCGTAAGTAACCTAATAAGCAAGTATATTTCGAAAAAGCCGCTTTATAGCGGCTTTTTTATGATTTTAACCTGCTAAAAACACTATCTTTTTTGGGTAAAATCCCTATAATTGCCCCCGAAACCCAGTGTGGAAACGACTAGTATAGAAAATAGTCCGGCGGCCTTATGGAAGTGCCTCCTCTCCTTAGATCTCTTGCCCGTTAGGGACAGAGACGTCAAAGTAAGTGCAAGATCTATCAGAATTCGCACTTTGAACTTTGAAAAGGGTGAGGGGGCTTTTTGCGTTTTTAACGCATGCTTTGTAAAGCGCTGGAAAACATATCAAGAAAGGAAAAGAATATGTTTCAAGTTTTTAGAAAAGAATTAATGTGGGCCGGGCGCAAGCTGGTTTTGGAAACCGGTAAATTTGCCCGCCAAGCCGATGCCGCCGTTGTGGCGCGTTATGGCGATACCACCGTGCTTTGCACCGTGGTTGGTGAAAAAACCGCCGATCCGGACAAAGACTTCTTCCCGTTAACCGTCAACTATCAAGAAAAAGCATTCGCCGCCGGTAAAATTCCAGGCGGTTACAACAAACGCGAAGGCAAACC
The DNA here is from genome assembly GCA_004295055.1 of Alphaproteobacteria bacterium. Classification (NCBI taxonomy): domain Bacteria; kingdom Pseudomonadati; phylum Pseudomonadota; class Alphaproteobacteria; species Alphaproteobacteria bacterium. The sequence continues at coordinate 55,465 of SHNJ01000017.1, forward strand.
ATCGGATGCCGAAACCCTGACATCGCGTCTGATCGACCGTCCGATCCGTCCATTATTCCCCGAAGGCTTTACCAACGAAGTGCAAGTGGTTTGTACTTTGTTGTCGCATGATATGGAAAATATTTCCGATATCGTCGCTATCGTTGGTACTTCCGCCGCTTTGTGCTTGTCCGGTATTCCATTTATGGGCCCGGTTGGCGCATCGCGCATCGGTTATATTGATGGTCAATATGTATTGAACCCAACCATCACTCAGATGAAAAATTCGAAATTGGATCTGGTTGTCGCGGGTACCAGCGAAGGCGTTCTGATGGTGGAATCCGAAGCGCAAGAATTATCGGAAGAAATCATGTTAGGCGCGGTCGAATTCGGTCACAAAGAATTCCAGCCGGTTTTGGAAGCGATTATTCAACTCGCTGAAAATTGTGCGAAACCAGCATGGGAATTGCCGGCAAAGCCAGCGAACTATGATTCGGTATTGTCGAAATTATCCGGCCTTGCCGAAGCTGGTTTGAAAAAAGCCTATAAAAACACCGTCAAACAAGAACGTCACAAAGCGATCGATGAAGTTAAGAAAACCGCCTTGGCCGCATTCGAAGGCGATGAAGACGGCGCGAAATTGGCGCCGGCCTTGTTAACGGAATTGGAATCGCGCATCGTTCGCGGCCAAATTCTGGACACCGGCACGCGTATCGACGGCCGCGATGGCAAAACCGTCCGCCCGATCGTTGCCGAAGTTGGCTTGTTGCCACGCACCCATGGCAGCGCTTTGTTCACCCGCGGTGAAACACAGGCTCTGGTGGTTGCAACCCTCGGCACTGGCGAAGACGAACAACGCATTGATTACATCACCGGCGAAGCGCACGAAAGCTTCATGTTGCATTATAACTTCCCGCCTTACTCGGTTGGCGAAGTTGGCCGTTTGGGCTCTCCTGGCCGCCGCGAAATCGGCCACGGTAAATTGGCCTGGCGCGCGATTCGTCCATTATTGCCGGCGAAAGAAGCATTCCCATACACGATCCGTATCGTGTCGGAAATCACCGAATCGAACGGTTCGTCCTCGATGGCGACCGTGTGCGGTTCCTCGCTCGCCTTGATGGATGCCGGCGTTCCATTGCCGCGCCCCGTGGCGGGTATCGCCATGGGCTTGATCAAAGAAGGCAGCAAATACGCGGTCATCTCTGACATTTTGGGCGATGAAGATCATTTGGGCGATATGGATTTCAAAGTCGCCGGTACCAAAGACGGTATCACTGCCTTGCAAATGGATATTAAAATCACCTCGATCACGGCCGAAATTATGAAAGTCGCGGTCAATCAGGCGAAAGAAGGCCGTTTGCATATTCTTGGCGAAATGGCCAAGGGCTTGGGCACCGCGCGCGAAGGTGTCAGCCAGAATGCGCCGCGCATTACCACGTTCCAGATTCCGCGCGATAAAATCCGCGAAGTCATCGGAACAGGCGGCAAAGTTATCCGCGAAATCGTCGAAGTCACCGGCGCGAAGGTGGATATCGAAGATGACGGTACGATCAAAGTCGCCGCCGTCGATCAAAAAGCCGCAGAAGCCGCGATCCAATGGATCAAGGGCATCGTGGCCGAACCAGAAGTCGGCGTGATTTACCAAGGCAAAGTCGTGAAAACCATGGAATTCGGCGCATTCGTCAATTTCTTGGGCGCGCGCGACGGTCTGGTTCACATCAGCGAATTGGCCCCGCAACGCGTCAATAAAACCACCGACATCGTCAATGTTGGCGATCAGGTTTGGGTCAAGGTTGTTGGATTCGACGATCGTGGCAAAATTAAATTATCCATGAAACAAGTCGATCAAGCGACCGGCAAGGCGCAAGACGTGCCGAAGAAAGAAAAAGCGGCTAGTTAATTAACGCCGTATCAGGTACAAAGGGCAGGGTAATACCTGCCCTTTTTCTTTTCGGAATGGAGACGCCGATGACAAAGATTCAAACCCAATATAAAGATATTTTGGTCACCGCGGTTGAAGGTGAAAATGGCATTGGCGATGTCAAAGTTTTTCTGTCCAAAGGCAAAAAACCGACTGGTGCGAACGCCAAATTGACCAAGGCGGTCGAAGGCGCCATCAAAGGCAAAATCAATTTCAAAGATCTCGATATGTCCTGGGCAACGCCATTTCAAGCGCGAGTGTACCGCGAGATGGTAAAAATTAAACCAGGCCGGGTTTTAACCTATGCTGAACTCGCCAAAAAAATCGGCGCGCCAAAGGCGTATCGCGCCGTCGCATCGGCCTGTGCCAGAAATCAAATCCCGCTGATTATTCCTTGCCACCGTGTTGTTCGCACCGGCGGCGGGCTTGGTGGTTATTCGTCCAAAGACGGATTGAAGATGAAAAGATATTTGTTGAATTTGGAAGGCTATAAGGTCGCCGCTTAGTTATTATGCAAATCCAGAAAATATTACCGATTCTATATATCGGTCTGTTCACGGTTTTCGATCCGATCGCATTCGATTTTCTGGCTACCGCATTACCTTTAATCGCCAATGATCTACGCGCAACACCAGGCAATTTAACCGGTATGATTAGTTATTATCTGCTTGGCGTCGGTTTTGCGCAATTATGGAGCGGCGAATTTGTAGATCGATATGGTCAGCGTATATCCGTGCGTATTGGCGCGGTTTTATTCCTGCTTTTTGGTGCTTTGGTAGCATTCACTCAAGACTTATACCTATGGTATGCAGCGCGGTTTGTTATGGGCATGGCGGTTGGGTTGTGTATCACCGCTGCTTTATCGCTGGTGCGGGAAAATTATGCGGAAGATGGCGGAAAGATTCTTAGTATTATTTATGGCGCCGGGAATTTTGTCGGTGTAATCGCTCCATTGTTGGCAGGGTTATTGATTTCTTATTATGGATGGCACAGTGTTTTATGGGCTATTGCATCTTGGGGGATTGTGCTGGTTTATGTCGCGTTCTTGCTATTCCCGCACAGTACGGTGCCAGCTCCGCAACCATTCTCGTGGCATTATTGGATTGATGCTTACAAACATATTTTATCGGTCAATGAATATATTATTTGGGCGTTACTCAGCGCCTTTTCTTATGGTGCATTCTTGGCCTTTATCACCGGATCTTCGTATGTATTTGCCGAAGGATATGGAATAGGCAGCACGGTATATAGTTATATGTACAGCTTGGTGATTCTTGTTTTTGTGGTCGGGTCTTTTATGGCGGAAAGATTTGAAGCCAATGATAAGCTTTTGCGTGTTTTAAAATATTGCACTATCGCATTGTGCCTAGGTTCCGCTGCTATTATTGCTAACGCTCTATCGGTTCAGAATTTTTATATATTGGTTTTGATGATTCTGGTGATGTCGTTCACAACCGCAATTTTAATCCCGCATGGCATGGCGCTAGCGCTTTTGCCGTTCGAGGAAAATAAGGGCAAGGCCAGCGCCGGAATCATTATTATGCATGTGATTGTGGGATCCGCCGTTGGATGGGGTGTTACTATCGGCCATCATCCTTATGGCATGATGATAGGCATCGGCATGTTATTACAGGCGTTGGCGATTTATTGGCTGTTGGGCCGGGTAAAACGAATGCCGGTGGCTTAAACATCCAAATTCTCAACCTGCAACGCGTTTGTGACGATAAAATCGCGGCGCGGTTCGACCAAATCGCCCATCAATGTGGTGAACACTCCTTCGGCTTCGTCCATATGCGCGACTTTAACTTGCATCAGGCTGCGGATTTTTGGATCGAGCGTGGTTTTCCATAATTGCTCTGGGTTCATTTCGCCCAGACCTTTGTACCGCTGAATAGATTGACCCTTGCGGCCGCGTTCGGTAATGGCGGCGATCAACGCTCCTGGGCCGGTGATCGATTTTTCACCGTCTTGGCTGATTAAAATGGCCGGTTTGGTGTATTTTGCCTGTAAACGCGGCGCCATTTCATCCAATTTGCGCGCTTCTGCGCTTTGAATTGTGGCGTAATCCATCACGAAACGATAGGTAACGCCGCCCACGGTACGGGTAAATTCATAACCTTGGTTTTTGGCGTGGCCTTGCCAGCCGCGTTCCGCCTCTGGCAATAACGTATCCAAACGTTTGGCCACATAACCGGCTGCGGCTTCCGCTTCTGTCTGCGCCAAATCATGCTTGAACGCGCCGGCAATGGCGGCTTGTTCGATCACCTGGGCATTGCCCACTTTTTGCATCAGGTTTTGCATCAAGGCCTTGGCGGTGCGATCCGATTCCAATTCCTGGAATAATGCATCGCCGGTCAATTCCTTACCATCGGCCAATTTTAATTTTATGCCTTCGACGCCGTTTTTCATCAAGAATTGCTCTAATGCGCGCTCGTCTTTCAGATAATTTTCCGCCGCCGAGCGTTTGACCAAGTACAATGGCGGCTGGGCGATATACAAATAGCCTTTTTCGATGACTTGCGGCATTTGACGGAAGAAGAAGGTCAAAAGCAATGTGCGGATATGCGATCCATCGACGTCCGCGTCGGTCATAATAACGATTTTATGATACCGGATTTTGTCGATATTGAAATCGTCGCGTCCAATGCCGGTGCCCAATGCCGCGATCAATGTGCCGATTTCGGCCGATCCCAGCATTTTATCGAAACGCGCGCGCTCGACGTTCAGAATTTTACCGCGCAATGGCAAGATCGCTTGGAAATGACGGTCGCGGCCCATTTTCGCCGAACCGCCCGCCGAATCGCCCTCGACGATAAACAATTCCGAATGCGCGGGATCGCGTTCCTGACAATCGGCCAATTTGCCGGGCAGGGAATTCATATCCAGTGCGCCTTTGCGGCGGGTCAGTTCGCGCGCCTTACGCGCGGCTTCGCGGGCCAACGCCGCCTCGACGATTTTACCGATCACTTTTTTCGACTCGGCCGGATGTTCTTCGAACCAGGCCATTAATTTCTCGCCGGCCACCGATTCAACAACGGGGCGGACTTCACTCGATACCAATTTATCTTTGGTTTGCGAGGAAAATTTCGGATCCGGCATTTTCACCGATAAAACACAAGTCAAACCTTCGCGCGCATCATCGCCGGTGACGGAGACTTTTTCTTTTTTCGCAATGCCGGATTCTTCGGCATATTTGTTGATGGTGCGGGTTAATGCCGCGCGAAAACCGATCAAATGCGTGCCGCCATCGCGTTGCGGAATATTATTGGTAAAGCACAGCATGGTTTCGTGATATGAATCGTTCCATTGCAACGCAAGTTCGAACGAAATTCCATCCTGTTCGCCGCGTACCGATAATGTTTCATGTACCGCGACTTTGCTGCGATCCAAATATTGCACGAATGCGGCGATACCGCCGTCATAATGCAAGTCGACCGTTTTCGGATCGACGCCGCGTTCATCAATCAATTTAATTTTCACGCCCGAATTCAGGAATGCCAGCTCGCGCAAACGATGTTCTAAGGTGGTGAAGGAATATTCGGTCATGGTGAAAATTTCACCGGAGACTTTGAATTTTACCCGTGTGCCGCGTTTACCGTTGGCATCGCCAACCACTTTTAATGGGGCAACGGTTTTGCCATTTTCGAATCTGACATAATGTTCCTTGCCATCGCGCCAGATATTCAATTCCAAATAATCCGACAGAGCGTTGACGACGGAGATACCGACGCCGTGCAAACCGCCGGAAACTTTGTACGAATTTTGATCGAACTTACCGCCGGAATGTAGCTGCGTCATAATAACTTCGGCGGCGGAAACGCCTTCTTCTTTGTGAATATCGACCGGAATACCGCGGCCATCGTCTTCGACCGATACCGCGCCATCGGCATGTAAAATCACGGTTAAATGATGGGCATGACCGCCCAAATGTTCATCGATGCCGTTATCGACTGCTTCGTATACGCAGTGATGCAAACCGGAACCGTCATCAGTATCGCCGATATACATCCCCGGGCGTTTGCGCACCGCATCGAGACCTTTTAAAACAGTGATCGAATCGGCGGAATAATTTTTGGCGGCTGGCGCGGCCTCTATCGTTTCAGGGGTATTTTCGGGCATTTGCGGGGCTGGTTTAGCGTTCATTTTTAAGACCTTTTATAGGTCAAAATATAGCAAAAAATGGCGTTTTTTACCAAAGAAAACGCCCTAAAATTCCAACGTTTTATGAATGGGTTATGGGGGTAATTTGAGCGTTTTGGACGGCTAAAATTTGCGCCGATTTCCAATCGCCAAACAGCGCCGCATCCGCTCCTGAAACAAAGGCCTGAATACCTAGATTCTCGATCACATTCGCCAGGGCGGCGCGGTGCCGGTCGTCCAAATGCGCCGCCAATTCATCCAGCAATAAAATCGGCGTCTTGCGTTTTTCGGTTATCAGCAAACGGCTATGGCCCAGAATGATGGCGATTAGGGCAATTTTCTGCTCGCCGGTCGAACAATCCCCCGCCAAACGGTTTTTGCCGATATGAAAGGCGGTGAAATCATCGCGTCCCGCGCCTTCGCGGGTAGATCTAACCAGCCGGTCACGTTCGCGCGAATCCTTCAGCCGGTCTTGTAACAAAGATACGGCATTATTATCGCCCTCAGCCGCAATATCCGCCCAAATCTTGCTTTGTAAATCGAGGCGCAGTTTGGGGAAATCCGGGCCGAATTGGCCGATATGATCGTTAAGTCTTTCGATATATTCCGCCCGGGCGCGGGATATGGAAATGCTGTTTTCGGCGATTTGCCGTTCCAGTGTACCGATCCATTCTTGGTCGATGCGGCCAAAACTAAGCAGCCTCAACCGTTCCCTCTGCGCTTTTTCCAGGGCTTGGATATGCTGCAAATGCACCGGGTAAAACGCATAAACCAACCGGTCCAAAAATCGTCTGCGTTCCGACCTGGATTCAACAAATAACCGGTCCATCGCCGGGGTCAGCCAGGCGATGGTGCAATATTCCGCCAAATCGGTTTGCGCGGATTTTTTTTCGTCGATTTGAATTAACCGTTTGCTGCGCGGGGCGGCGCTGTCGGTGCCGGTGCCAATACGGTGGGTGGTGTGCGGCGTCGTTAAATCCGCCACCACGGACCAGCCAGATTTAATAGATGACGCCAATGCCAACTCGCCCATTTTGGCATTGCGCAAACCACGCCCCGGCGATAACAAAGAAATCGCTTCCAGAATATTGGTTTTCCCGGCGCCATTCGCACCAGTTAAAATTACCGAACGACCATCTAGGTGTAGATTAAGATCGGCATAATTGCGGAAGTTGGATAATCGCAAAGCGCTTATCGTAGACCGTAGGCCGTGGACCATAGACGGATTTTGTTGCGGTTTTGTATGAACCATATAATCAATCGGTTTGTTTTCGGTCTACTGCTTACAGTCTACCGTCTACTAGACCCGCATCGGCATCAGCACGTATAAGCTGGTCGTATCGGCCGGATCTTGAATGATCGTTGGGCTGGCGCCATCCGATAATTTGAATTGCGCGCCTTCGGAATCGATTTGCTGTGCTATATCCAGTAGATACCGGGAATTGAAACCGATTTCGATCGCATCCGAATCGTATTTCACTTCGATTTCCTCGGTCGCTTGGCCGGATTCGGCCGATTGTGCCGATAATGTTAAGGCGCCGGCATTCAGACTGAGTTTGATCGCGCGGGATTTTTCCGAAGAAATGGTGGCCACGCGGTCAACTGCCTCGGCAAACGATTTGCGATCAACGATCAGAATTTTATCGTTATCGGCCGGAATGACGCGTTCATAATCCGGGAATGTGCCATCGATCAGTTTCGAAGACAGCACGATGCCATCCAAGGCGAAACGGATCTGGGTTTCTGACAAAGAAATCTCGACAGTCGTGGAAACTTCTTCGATTAGTTTACGAATCTCGCCAATGGTTTTGCGCGGAATGATAACACCCGGAATTTTCGCGGCGCCTTCCGGCAATGGCATTTCGATACGCGCCAAACGGTGGCCGTCGGTCGCAACGGCGCGCAATACCGGCACATCGTTCGATTTGGTCGCATGGATATAAATGCCGTTCAGGTAATAACGGGTTTCGTCCTGCAGAATCGCAAAACGGGTGCGATCGATCAGGCCGCGCAATTCCGACGCCGGCAATGCAAATTTATGCAGCAATGGTTTGTTATCGTAAGCCGGGAAGTCGCCAACCGGCAATGTGCCCAGCGTGAAACGGGAACGGCCGGAGCGAATGGTCAATTGCGCATCTTTCAAAGATAATTCAATTTGCGCACCTTCGGGCAATTTACGCACGATTTCATACAGCGTATGGGCCGGTGCGGTGATGGAGCCATTTTGCGAAATCGATGCTGGCGCGCCTTCGATAATGGTCAAGTCCATATCGGTTGCGGTTAGAAATAATTTATCTTGTTCCGCTTTCAAAAGAACGTTCGATAAAATTGGAATGGTGTTGCGTTTTTCGACGACGGTTTGCACATGCGCCAAGGCTTTTAATAATGCGCTGCGTTCAATCGATAATTTCATGGAATATTCTCCGCTTTCTAAGGAATCGCGCCTAATCGTTTCCGATAGGTCTGCAACCGGTATTTAGGGCGTTCAAGCGGCTAAAATCAATCGAAAAAGTAACAAAAAACCGGGCTTTAGCCCGGTTTTCCTAGTCTTTCTGGAAGGACGATTTTTACTGTTCCAGCATTTTGCGCAATAAATCGACTTCTTGGGCAAAGGCGGCGTCGCCCAGGCACAAATCTTCGATCTTGCGGACCGCATGCATCACGGTGGTATGGTCGCGGCCGCCGAATTTCCGGCCGATTTCCGGCAAGGAACGCTGGGTCAGTTGTTTGGCCAGATACATGGCCACTTGGCGGGGCCGGGCGACAACCCGGGCGCGGCGTGGCGAATGCATATCGGTCAGGCGGATATTGAAATGATCGGCTACCCGGCGCTGAATCTCATCGATCGTGATTTTCCGGTCGGCGGAACGCAATAGATCGCGCAGCAATTCCTGAGTATTGGGCAGGTTAATATCGCGTCCAACCAGGGTCGAATGCGCTACCAAGCGGTTTAAAGCCCCTTCCAGTTCGCGGACGTTGCTGGTGATTTTTTGTGATAAAAATTCCAGCACATCTTGCGGGACATCAACTTTCAAATTTTGGGCCTTGGCGCGCAAGATATTTAGGCGCAATTCATTGTCGGTTGGGTGAATATCAACCACCAAACCCCAACCCAGGCGGGAACGCATGCGTTCTTCCAGACCTTCCAAATCGGATGGCGATTTATCGGCCGAAATAATGACTTGGCGGTTTTGATCCACCAACGCATTGAAAGTATGGAAAAATTCTTCCTGGGTTGATTCTTTGCCGCCGATGAACTGCACATCATCGATCATTAATACATCAACCGAGCGGAACAGATCTTTGAATGCAACCGTATCTTTGTGACGCAAAGCGCGGATGAATTGATACATAAATTTCTCAGCGGATAAGTACAAGACTTTTTTGCCAGGATTCTTTTTGGTGATATGCCAAGCAATCGCATGCATTAGATGGGTTTTGCCCAAACCGACGCCGCCATATAGGAATAATGGGTTGAATGGTACTTTTTCCGATTCTGCCACGCGGCGGGCAGCGGCAAAGGCCAATTCGTTTGGTTTGCCAATAATGAAATTTTCAAACGTATAACGTGGATCCAGAGGGGCGCTGATCGACATTAAGTCGTTAATATTTTCGATTTCGGTTTTGATTTCGCCCATGTCTTTGCCACCAACAACCGAAAAGCTTCTTTTCTTGTCAGCGGGTTCGGCATTGGTAATCACGATTTCAATCGCTTTAATCATCGGGCATTGTTCAACCCATAATTTGCGCAACCGGTCGCCGTAACGCGATAAAACCCAATCCCGCACCGCGCGGTTAGGTGCGGCCATTTGGATAGAAGTATTGTTCAATTGCACCAGGTTTAACGGTTGAACCCAGTTTTTATAGGCGACTTCGCCAATTTCACTGCGCATGCCGGTGCGGACTTTGCTCCACATTTGCGATAATTTTTGTAGATCTATTTCTAAGGTTGGATTGAATGCGTAATTTTGTTCCATGTTCCAAATATTTTCAGCAGAACGAGCCATGAACTGGCCTCCGGTTTATAAAATGATTAGTGATTGACGAAATTAGTCAGGATAGCAGTAAAGTTGCGCATATAGCCGCGAAGCGTAAAATCAAAATTTGTTTTTTGATAATTATTGGTCGGGCGACCAAAGTTTTTTATTTTAATTACACTCACGCTAACCTCCCTGAATGGTTGAACGCAACGCGATTTAATTTACCACATATCTTGAAACCAAAATTTAAATCGTGATTTCAAAATTACCTTAACCACTTTCGATGTTCGTTTTTCCCTGTCACACTGTTCTATGAATTAAACGTTTTTTACCTTAATTTATTTTTAAATTTTCTGATGGCGTTTAATGCAGTATTTACGGGGCTAAACTCCTATTGCGATTGCTTGTTAAAGCGATCCGAAATCTACACCCGGGCCATACAAATGCAATCGGTTTTTTTTGAAAAAAGGCAAAAAAATAGTTTGACAAAAAAAATTGCTGCAACTTGAACGGCTTATCTAATTGACCCGCCGCATCACTACAAATTGCAAGCGATTTTTTTTAGAAAAAAATCTTTTTTCTTGCGCCGCGAAAAAAATATTTTGCAAATTCAATTTAAAGGAACGGATGTTGGCATTCATAAAAAAACCGCCCGAAAATTGGGCGGTTTTTAATTGGTAAAATTTCCAATTTTATTTTTTTGCTGCGATTTTTTTAACGGCAGCATTTAAGCGCGAGATTTTACGGGAAGCAGCGTTCTGTTTCAAAACGCCTTTGGTAACGCCGCGTTGAATTTGCGGTTTCGCGGATTTCAATGCTTCGTTTGCCGCTTTCGCATCGCCTTTTTTCACGGCCGTTTCGACTTTTTTAATTGCCGAGCGGATTTGCGACCGGCGTGCATTGTTGATCGCTGTGCGGCGGACTGCTACGCGGACGGCTTTTTTCGCTGATTTGGTATTAGCCATATGTTCTTAAACCCTAACCTTAGTTGTTTAAATCAGGGGGTTTTTTAGGGGTAAATGGCCCTTTTGTCAATAGGCTTAGAGCCAATAAAACCCTATAAAACCATCATTTTACTGGTTTTTGAACTCTGGCTTGCGTTTATCGATAAAGGCCTGCATGCCTTCTTTTTGGTCACCCGTTGCAAAGCAAGCATGGAACAAACGGCGTTCCAAATGCACTCCTTCGGATAAGAAAGTTTCAAACGACTTATTAATCGCTTCTTTGATCATATAAACGCTGGGGCGGGATTTGCTGGCGATAATCTGCGCTGTTTTGATTGCTTCCTTGCGCAATTCGGCCAATGGCACCACGCGGGCAACCAAACCGGCCTTTTCAGCCTCATTCGCATCCATCATCCGGCCGGTCAGGCACATTTCCATGGCTTTGGATTTGCCCAATGCCTTGCATAAACGCTGGGTGCCGCCGGAACCAGGGATAATGCCCAGATTGACTTCCGGCTGGCCGAATTTTGCGTTATCGGCGGCGATGATGAAATCGCACATCATTGCCATCTCACATCCGCCACCCAGAGCGAATCCCGATACGGCGGCAATAACCGGTTTACGGCATTGGGTCACGCGTTCCCAGTCCTTGGTAATATAATCTTCCAAATAAACGGTCGAAAAATCCTTGGCTTGCATTTCTTTAATATCGGCACCGGCGGCAAAGGCTTTGTCACTCCCAGTTAAGATGATGCATCCAATATGGTTATCGGTATCGCAATCTTCGAGCGCCCAGCCCATTTCAGTAACCAATGCGGCATTCAACGCGTTCAATGCGGTTGGACGGTTCAGCGTAATAATGGCGACGCGATCCAATTTTTCTAAAATAATGTTTTCGTATTTATGGCCATTGGTGGTGGACGTATCGATTTTCAATGCGGCGGATGGAGACATGGGAATAACCAAATGTTTGAGTTTGCGAAAGAAAGGCAGGATAGAAGAGGACATATATAAAGACAGGATAGATTAACCCGGAAATAGTTTAAATCTGATTAATAGGGCAATAATAGGTCGCGCGGCCGCCTTGCGTAATCTTTTGGATACATGCACCGGTCTTGCATTTCGGGCATTTTTCGCCTTTTCGGTCATAAACCGCGAAATGGCTTTGAAAATTGCCCAAAGTGCCATCCGATTGCACATAATCTCGCAATGAGCTCCCCCCGGCCTTGATCGCCTTTTGTAAAACCTTTTTAATCGATTTAACCAATGCGGCGCATTCGGCCAATGTCAGGTTGCTGGCTTTGCGGCGTGGATCGATATTGGCGTAATATAATGATTCGCTGGCATATATATTGCCAACGCCGACCACCAATTTCTGATCCATGATCGCAAGTTTAATGGCAATCTTCTTATGCATTAATTTCTGAAACAAGGCCTTACCGGTGAATTCGCGTGATAATGGTTCAAATCCCAAATGCTTGAATAATTTATAAGTCGCGGTTTGATGCGATGGAATCAAATCCATCATCCCGAACCGGCGCGGATCGTTAAACGCAATGTGCTTTTTATTCGATAGGGCCAATAACACGTGATCGTGTTTTTCAGGATTTTTATATTGCCGCGCATCGACCACGCACATTCGGCCCGACATGCCCAAATGCACAATCCAATCTTGCGCATTATCCAAATGAATCACCATATATTTGGCGCGCCGCGAAAATCCGGCAATTTTACGCTTGGTCAATTGCCCGGCCAGGTTTTTCGGCAATGGCCAGCGTAGGTCGGAACGGCGCACTTTGGCACCGGCGATTTTGGTGCCGCGCATGATTTTATCCAGGCCGCGCATGGTGGTTTCGACTTCGGGTAATTCTGGCATAAGGCAGGGTTTAGGGGTTGGGGTTTGGGGCTTAGGGTAGTATAACCGTGTTATGCTAAAACCCAAAACCCAAAACCCGAAACCCTTCGGCATCATGGCCGATTTCGGCTATCAGAAAATACCCGCCGCTGAAAAACCGGGCCGCGTCACCGGGCTGTTTTCCGGTGTTGCAAGCAAATACGATCTAATGAACGATGTTATGAGTTTGGGCGTGCATCGGCTTTGGAAAAGTTATTTTGTCGATATGATCGATGTTAATGAATATCCGCATTTGCTGGATGTCGCTGGCGGCACTGGCGATATCGCCGCGCGGTTTTTAGAAAAAGGCGGGAAGAAAGTAACCCTGGTCGATCCAACTCAAGGAATGATGGATCAAGGTCAGAAAAAACATAAAGGTAAAAGTATCGAATGGATCTGTGCGCCAGCGGAATCGTTGCCGTTCGATGATAGCACGCACGGATGCTATACGATTTCTTTCGGTTTGCGCAATGTCACCGATATTGATGCGGCGCTGGCCGAAGCGCACCGGGTGTTGCGTCCGGGCGGACAGTTTTTATGTTTGGAATTTTCAAGAACGCAATGGCCGTTACTGGATAAAGCCTATGAAATTTATGGCGATCGGATTTTGCCATTGATGGGCGAAATCGTGGCCAAGGATCGTCCCGCTTATCAATATCTGGTCGAATCGATCCGCCGTTTCCCGTCCCAAATGGAATTAGAGCATAAAATGCGCCATGTTGGGTTTGAATGCGTGCGGCATGTTAATTTATCGGGTGGAATTTGCGCGATTCATCAAGGGTTTAAAGTTTAAACCCCTTGTCTTGACCAAGTATATTTATATGCTATAAAGAAATTCCAAATAAATTGGTGAAGTATGTTTTTGTCTATGCAAGCCAAGCAAGAATTATCAGAATTAGCCGCTTTAAGTGGTGGCGTGACAACCGTTAGTGTTGTGTTCGCTGATTTGTTCGTAAATTTTGTTCTGAAACCGGATCCTGGCAATCAATTACTTGCTGATCATTCACCTTTGCTCGTTGCTGTTGTGCCGGCACTGGCTGCCGCTGTGGGTATTCGATACCTACTTCGTACCTGCCGATAATCTCTGGACGGGTTTATAGATATAATATAGTAATTATTTGACTGGATTTGCACGATTCGTCAAAGGGTTAAGGCATCGTCGTTGGCAATGAAATAGGCTCTAACGCCTATCGACTAACGACTAACGACTCGCTAAAATAAGATTATGCTAAAAAACAAAAAAATATTGCTGATTATTACTGGCGGGATTGCGGCGTATAAATCGCTGGATCTGATTCGCCGCTTGCGCGAGGCTGGGGCCAGTGTGACTGGTGTTTTAACGCGCAGCGGCGCTGAATTTATTACGCCGCTTGCAGTATCGGCGTTGACCGGCACGCAAACTTACAGCGATTTATTTTCATTAAAAGACGAAGTCGATATGGGCCATATCCGCCTGTCGCGCGAATCGGACATGATTTTGGTTGCGCCGGCAACGGCGGATTTTATGTCGCGCATGATACAGGGCCGCGCCGATGATTTGGCGGCCGCCACATTACTCGCGTCCGACAAACCGGTTGTGATTGCCCCCGCGATGAACAGCAAAATGTGGTGGAACGAAGCGACGCAAGCCAATTTGAATCAATTGCGCGAACGCGGCATTCATGTGCTGGGACCCGAAGAAGGCGATTTGGCTTGCGGCGAAATTGGCGATGGCCGTATGGCGGAAGTTGCCGAAATCGTATCCTGGGTTAAAAACTTTTTATTCGACCGCACCCGTTTAAAGGGCCTTAAAATTTTAATTACCGCCGGGCCAACGGTGGAACCAATCGATCCGGTGCGGTTTATTTCCAATCGTTCTTCCGGCAAACAAGGATACGCTATCGCCGATGCTTGCGCCATGGCAGGCGCGGAAGTGATATTGATTTCCGGCCCAACCGCGCTGCGTGTGCCGGTGAATTGCACACGGATTGATGTACAAACCGCGGACGACATGTTGAAAGCAAGTCAGGATAGCTTGCCGGCCGATATCGCGATTTGCACGGCTGGGGTCAGCGATTGGACGGCCAAGGCACGCCAGACCAAGAAAATGAAAAAACAATCCGGTCAGAAGGAAATGACTTTGGAATTAAAACAAACCCCGGATATTTTGCAATCGATTGCCGCGCATACGAAGCGTCCGCAATTGGTAATCGGCTTTGCGGCGGAAACCAACGATATGGTGAAACACGCGCGCGAGAAATTACTGTCCAAAAATTGTGATTGGATTCTGGCCAATGATATCGGTGCCAATCCCGGCATTTTGGGCGGCGAGCAAAATCAAATTACTTTACTGACACGCGATGGGTCCGAAGAATGGCCATTATTGGATAAACGCCAGGTGGGCCAATTATTGGTTGACCGCATCGCTAATTTCATGAAAAACAAGAAACAACTAACCAGAAAGGCTTCCTAAATGACCAACACGACCACCATCGCCATTCAAAAATTGCAAAATGGCGCGGATCTGGATCTGCCGAAATATGCGACAACCGACAGTGCCGGCATGGATTTGCTTGCCGCCGTCACAACGCCGGTAATTCTGGCGCCATTGCAGCGCGCGATCGTACCCACAGGCATTGCGATTGCATTGCCAAAAGGATTCGAGGCGCAAGTGCGTCCGCGTTCCGGCTTGGCGGCAAAAAATGGCGTTACGGTTTTAAACGCGCCTGGCACGATTGATGCGGATTATCGCGGCGAAGTCGGCGTGATTTTGGTCAATTTATCGAATGAACCATTCACCATCACCCGCGGCATGCGCATTGCGCAAATGATTATTGCGCCATATACCCGCGCCGAATGGAAACAGCAAGACAGCCTCGATGATACTGCGCGCGGCGCAGGCGGTTTTGGATCAACCGGCGTAGCAGCCTAGTAGACTGTAGACGGTAGTCCGTAGACCGAAAAGAATTACATGGTTATGAACAGATCTCTCGCAAAATATTTTATCGTCTACGGCCTACGGCCTACGGTCTATATTTTGCTATTTATCGTTTGCTTTCTAACCATCGGAACCGCCTATGCCGCCAAACCATCTGTTTCGGGTTTGCCGATTCCGCGTTTTGTGTCGCTGAAATCCGACAAGGTTCATTTGCGCGTTGGACCAGGCAAGGATTATCCGATTGAATGGATTTACACCAAACGCGGTCTGCCGGTGGAAATTATCGCCGAATACGATGTCTGGCGCAAAATCCGCGACCATCAGGGGACGGAGGGCTGGGTGCATCAACAGCGTCTGTCTGGCCGCCGCATGGCGATTACCACGGCGGATAAACAATCATTGCGCCGGGCAGAGGACAGCAAGGCGCCAGTGATGGCCGAGGTAGAGCAGGGGGTTGTCGCCCGGATTCTGGAATGCGATGCCGCTTGGTGTAAAGTCGAAGTTTCCGGTTTCCGCGGATACTTACAGCGCGCCGGTCTTTGGGGCCTGTACCCATCCGAACAAAAAATCGAAGATTAATATGATAAAGCGCTTAGGCGCGTTTTTTCTTTAGATGGATAGTAACTTCGATCTTATCGATCTCGGCGCCTTCCGGAATGCCAGGCAGTTTTTCAAATCCAACCGCGTCGGCCGAAAAATCCTGCAATCCTTTTCCGTCCGGCAGAATAAAATGATAATGGTCTTCGACGCGGGTATCGAAGAAAGTTTGCGATCCGTGGCCTGGAATTTCGCGCAACAGGCCAGCTTCGACAAATTGATTCAAGCTGTTGTAAACCGTGGCCAGGGAAATTCGCAAAGACGAATCGCGTACTTCACGGTGCAATTGTTCCGCGGTGATATGACGCGCGCCTTGTTCGAACAGGATTTTAGCCAAAATGACCCGTTGACGGGTAGGGCGCAAACCAGCACGCTTTAAGTCCTCGACTAATTTCGAGTAAGCGAATGGGTGGGCGCACATTAAACCGTCAGTTTGGGACAATTTCTAATCTCCAGTCTGAATTCTTTCGACCAATTGTTTAACCGTAGGGACAAATCCATTGGCATAAAACGGGTCTTTCGCGAAACGATAGGCGTTATGCCCGGCAAACATCAATTGGTCGTCTACCTTATCGCTATGCGAGATTTCTTGCAAGGTTTTCTGAATGCAAAAACTGCGTGGATCGGCCTTTTTGCCGGTAGTGCCTTCTTCATTTTGCGCCCAATTGCTGAATCCGCAAGCAGACAAGCATCCCATACAGGCAATTTGGTCGGCAACGATTTGATTTTCCTGGGCTTTGGTCACGAAAATCAAGGTTGAATCCGGGGTGCGCATGGCTTCGTTAAAACCAGCTTTTATATATTTCTCGGCATTGTCCTTGTCGTGTGGGGTCACATAAACTTTACGACCGCGGGCACCGATAGCCAATTCTGCGGTGTGATCTCCAACCGGCGCGGTGCTGTATGGAACCTGGCGTTCACTGCGGCCCTTTAATTCTTCTAAAAACGGGTTGCTGACGGCAGAGGAATAAAAACCGGTCGGGCTGAAACGATTTAAATAAATATCGCCTTCTTTCAATTCCAGCAAACGTTTTTTCCACGCATCGGAAATCGGGCTTTCCTTGGTCAATAATGGCCGTGTGCCGAATTGAAATCCAACCGGTCCAATTTCCGGATTGTCCAGCCAATGTTCCCATTCGCGCAAAAACCATACGCCACCGGCCATAATTACCGGCGTTTGATGCAGGGCAAATTCGTTCATTTGCGCGCGCAATTCCTTGACGCGCGGATATGGATCTTCGGGACGTTTTGGATCTTCGCTGTTGGACAAGCCGTTATGGCCGCCCGCCAACCATGGATCTTCGTATACAACGCCGCCCAACCAATCCTGGAACTTATGATAAGCGCGCTTCCATAAAGCGCGAAAAGCGCGTGCCGATGAAACGATAGGGAAATAATGAACTTTATACTGCGCGCAAATTTCAGCAATGCGATATGGCATTCCGGCCCCGCAAGTAACGCCGTCAATCGCGCCCTTGGCGCCTTCCAGTACGCCGTGCAAAATTCGTTCCGCGCCGCCCATCTCCCACAAAATATTCATGTGAATGCGGGCTTTGGCGCCGGCAATATCCCGCGCAACTTTGGCTTGATAAACCGCGCCGGAGATGGAGTGTTTCAATAATTCTTCATGACGTTCCCGGCGGGTTTTACCATGGTATAACTGCGGAACGATATTGCCACTGGCATCGCGCGTGTCGGCGTTGACGCCGGAAAATGTGCCAATGCCGCCGGCGGCAGACCATGCGCCGGAACTTTCGCCATTCGATACCGAAATGCCCTTACCGCCTTCAATCAGCGGCAAAAATTCTTTTCCACCAATAATCAGTGGGTTTAATGCTTTCACCAAAAATCTCCTGTGATCAGCGTCTTTGCTACCCTATTTTTAGGGTGGTGTAAATGATTGTTAAGTGCCTAATATTGCTCGCTAATATTGGTGTACGGGAGTAATCGGCACCGCTTTGTTGTTTAAAACAGGCACCAAAGATAAAGAAGCACGCAAATCGTCGGCGTAAGAATTGCTATATTGGCCGTTTAACAAGATTTGCTGCGCGGTCGCATCGGACATGTAATAGGCTTGATTTAAGTCCTTGCGTTGGTCGATGGCCGCGCCCTTTAACGCGCCGCCGCCAAATAATCCCGATGTTTTGGAATATACATAAATATCGGCCGCCAAATCCGGCGCGGTTTTTCCAGCGCCCAATCCAATACCCAGCGGACCAAGCGCCACGCTGGCGTCCGCGCCCAATTTCATCTGATTTTTTAAAATCGAATCCAAGCCTTTTTGGGTCATGATTAAAAACATCGCTTCGGTGGATTCGATACCCAATTGCAAGCCGAAACTGCCGCCAATCATATTGTAAAATGCGGGATAACCCCAGGATCCATCGGCCTGACGCACCAATACGATACCGGTTCCGCCTTCACCGCCGAGCAGAAACGCGCCTTTCACCAGTTGTGGGAAAATCATCACGCCTTTGGCCTGGGCCAAAGATTCGCGCGCGCCTTTAATGTCCTCGCGGTGCGTCAGGGTTTCAACCGTGGTACGGGCGCGGTCTACAATTTGTTGCGCCAGCAATTGATCTTTTTGCTCTTCAGTTTGTGCCTGTGTGTCTGTTGCGGTGGAATCGGTGACGCAGCCGGTAATAATACCAAGAACCAAAATTAAAGCTAAAAAACGGATGATACGCATGGGAAACCTCATGTAAAAATGGATACAGAGGATATAGCACCAATAAAGCCTTATTGCCATTATAAAGCTTGGTATTTACTCACCGCTTTGCAACAACTGGCCGTCCCGGCGGGCATTTTCAAAGGCCAGCAGGAAAAATCCGATTCCGGCGGCCATGTATACGATGTTCAACCATATCGCGCCTTTCAGCAGAGGCCAGGATAATTCATGATTTAACATCAATCCGCGCATGCCTTCGAACACATAGGCGGTTGGCAAACACCAGGCAATGGCTTGCATCCATTCCGGCAGTGTGGCGATGGGGTAATAAATCCCCGCTACGGGAGATAACAGAAAAATGCAAGTCCAGGCCAAATTTTCGGCGCCAAGGCCGAATCGCATCAACATGCCGCAGATTACAAGTCCGAACCACCAGCCCATAACCATCAAATTGACGAAAAACAACCACATCGGCCAGCCCAGATCGAAAATTGAATAATGGTAAAACAAAATCGCAAGACCCATCGCCGGCACCACGCCGACCAATACGCGCAACAATCCGATGCTGAAAAGACCCAATAAATATTCATAAGGCCGCAAAGGCGTAATAAATAAATTGACCAAGTTGCGCGACCACATTTCTTCTAACAAGGAAACCGCGACACCCAATTGGCTGCGGAAAAATACGTCCCATAACAATACCGCGCCAAGCAGCAATCCGGTGGCCTTGGCGATTATAGAACTATTGGTCATCAGAAACTGGGTGATGAATCCCCAAATGACCACATTCAAAAATGGCCAGTAAATAATTTCAAACAGCCGCGCAAAAGAATTGCGCAACAGGTAAAAGTGCCGCAGCGTGATCGAGCTGATGCGGTTTAAGGAAAATTGATGATGCGCGGTGGCCATTATTGATCTTTGTGTTGGTTGCGGGCGATGGCCAAAAATACTTCTTCCAAATTATCGCGGCCATGTTTTTGAATTAATTCGGTGGGGGATCCTTGGTCGACAATCCGTCCGGTTTTCAGCATTAAAACATGATCGCATAACCGTTCCACCTCGCTCATATTGTGCGAGGCCAGCAAAATCGTGCATCCGGTTTTTTGCTGATAGGATTTTAAATAGGCGCGCACCCAATCGGCGGTATCGGGATCCAGCGATGCGGTCGGTTCATCCAGTAAAATTAAGTCGGGGTGGTTCAAGAGGGCTTTGGCAATGGCGACACGAGTTTTTTGCCCGGACGATAATTTGCCATAACGGCGCTTCATCATATTCGTCAACTGCAGATCGCGGCACAGTTCGTCGATCCGGTCGCGTAAATTCGGCACATCGTACAATTTGCCGTAAATCACCAGATTCTCGTACACGGTCAAGCGCGCCGGAAGATCGACATAGGGCGATGAAAAACTCATCCGTTGCAGGGCAGGAAAACGATTATGCAGAATATCGTGATCGAAAATGCGGATTTTACCGGATGTGGGGCTAACTACGCCCAATAACATCGCAATAGTGGTGGTTTTGCCAGCGCCATTGCCGCCCAGCAAAGCCACCGTTTGACCCGCTTTTAGGTCAAAAGAAATGCCGCCAACGGCGGTGGATTCGGCGTAAGATTTGACCAGATTTTCGACTTGGACGATGGAATTGGCGGCGACGGACATGATGTGGTTTTAATTCTTGTGTCTATAAGGTATGATTTATAGCACAGATATAAAATCAGGGACAATAAAAGCAATGCCTGCTGTCCGTAATTTCAACAAATATGCCATCACATGAGTTTTTTGCTACATCGTCCCCGCGTACCGCCAGACCATCTGGTTTTTGCCATCGGCGACATCCATGGATGTCTATCGCATTTGGAGGACTTGCAACAAAAAATATTGGCCTATGCGGCCAATTATCCTTCACATAAAAAAATCGCGGTGTATTTGGGCGATTACATTGATCGCGGACCCAGCCCAAAAGGCGTTATAGATAATTTACTTGGCGGCTCCTTGCCGGGATTCGATACTTTTTTTCTTAAGGGCAATCACGAGCAGATGCTGCTGGATTTTATGGAAACCGCTGGGTTGGGTCAGGTATGGTTCGATTATACGAATGGCGGCCGCGATACGATCCATTCTTATGGTGTAGCCGAGCCAAAATTTTTTACCGATCTTGATAAGACTCAGAAACAATTTATCGCAGCTTTTCCAGGCGATCATTTGCGTTTTTTCCAAGGTTTGAAAATGAATTATGTGATCGGCGATTATTATTTTGTGCATGCCGGCGTTCATCCCGGGCGGCCGTTGCAAAGTCAATTGAACGAAGACATGCTGTGGATCAGAGAGCCGTTTTTATCCTCGCACAATGATTATGGGAAAATAATCGTTCACGGGCACACAATTGTGGCGCGCCCCGATGTGAAATCGAACCGTATTGCGATCGATACCGGCGCTTTTTGGAGCGGCGTTCTAACCGCATTGGTTCTGCATGACGACAAACGGGAGTTCTTGCAGACAGTTAAAGATATTAAGAGCTAAGCCGCTATTTTATGGCTGGCGTGGACGGCCAATGCGCAAAATCAATTCGCGCGCTTTGCGGAAAACGCCTGGGCCCTGTTCGCTGATTTTCGCTTGCAGGGCAGGCGGCACATAGCGGGGGCTGCCGATGTTGCCTTCATCGGAATCGCTTGGCGCGATTTTGCGCAATCTTTTTTTGCCGTTATCGTTGGACAAGGAATCGCCTTGAGATTCTTCCCAACCGAACAAATTGCGAAATCGCGACAATTGCCCGTCCATAACCACTTTCTGACCTGGAAGGCGTAGATCGGTTTTTGATCCTCTGCGTGGCTGATAATTTGACATAGATTCCCTTGGGATTTCTTTAGCTTTAGTTAGCCTATAAGAAAGAGTCTGTTTCCGTCAATACGGGGTTGCATAAACTATAAGGAGAAATAACCGCTGATTGCAAAATTATTGCCAAAATAAATAAGAAACCGATAATTTGTTATCTTTTAGGATATGTTTTGGGTGCGGAAATATTGCTTTACAGGGATTTATATGGTATAGGCGGCTTTGAAAATATCGCCTTTAAGCGTTTTAGGATCAAAATAATGCAAGTTTTAGTCACCGGCGCTGCCGGATTTATCGGATACCACCTTAGCCTGTCTCTGTTGGCGCAGGGGATGAATGTTATTGGGTTGGATAATTTAGCCACCGGCAGCCAGTCCAATGTAGAATTGCTGGCCAAAAATCCTAAATTCAAATTTGTCGAAGCGGACATTACCGCGCCTCTGCCAGAATTGCCGAAATTGGATCGGATTTACAATTTTGCGTGTCCAGCATCGCCGCCGCATTACCAGAAAGATCCGGTGCAAACTTGGAAAACATCGGTTCTGGGTTGTCTGAATATTCTGGAATTGGCGCGCAAAAATAATTGCGTGGTGATGCAGGCATCAACATCCGAAGTTTATGGCGATCCGCAGCAACATCCGCAAAAAGAAGATTATTTGGGCCATGTGAACCCAATCGGTCCGCGCGCCTGTTATGACGAAGGCAAACGCGCCGCAGAAAGTTTGTTTTTTGACTATCATCGCCAATATGGTTTGCCAATAAAAGTGATTCGTATTTTCAACACTTATGGCCCATTTATGCACCCCGATGATGGCCGGGTGGTTTCAAATTTCATTGTGCAGGCCTTGCAAAATAAACCGCTGACCATTTACGGCGATGGCAAACAAAGCCGCTCGTTTTGCTATGTCGATGATTTGATCGACGGGATTAACCGCATGATGCAATCCCCAGCCGATATATTGGGTCCAATTAACCTTGGCAATCCAGATGAATTTACCGTGCTGGAATTGGCCGGTTTGGTGCGCGCAGCCACAGGCGCGACCACCGAAATAGTGCATCATGCCAAACCGCAAGATGATCCGGTGCGCCGCCGCCCGGATATTTCCAGGGCTAAGTCGCTGCTCGGCTGGCAGCCGAAAGTTGCGCTGGAAGATGGTTTGCAAAAAACCATCGATTATTTCGCACAACATTTAGGCGCGAATAAAAATTCGCCGCAACGCAAGGTGGCGCATGGATAATAAAACCCCAGCTTTTCTGGCGCGGTATATATCCTTGCATCAAAACGCCCTTGATGAATTGCACACCAAAACCGCCAATGATTTTGCGCGCTGGGTCGATCATGGGGTGAATGTTTTAAAATCCGGAAAAAAGATTTTATTTTTCGGCAATGGCGGCAGCGCGGCCGAAGCGCAGCATATCGCCGCGGAATTATCGATCAAATATATGAAAGAACGCAAGGCATTGGCGGCGCTTGCATTGAATGTCGATCCATCCGCCATGACGGCGGCTGGCAACGATTATGGGTATGATCAAGTTTTTGTCCGGCAAATCATGGCGCTGGGTCAGCCGGGCGATATGGCCATCGGTTATTCGACATCCGGTAAAAGCCCCAATATCGTAATGGCGCTGGAACAGGCAAAGGCGCAAAAAATGATCGCGGTGGGATTAACCGGAACGCGTGGCGTGGACATGAAGAACCATTGCGATGTTTGCCTGGTTGCACCATCGGACTTAACGCCGCATGTGCAAGAAATGCATAATATTCTGGGTCATGCATTTTGTGCCGCGATCGAAGATGGCTTGGGCTTGGTTTCGTACGGGGATTCGCCATGGAAAATCTAAGCAGCGTTTTCGATCTTGTTCAAATTCTGGAATCCATGGTGCAAACGCGCGTATTGTGCGTCGGCGATGTAATGCTGGATAAATTTGTCTACGGTAAAATTGACCGCATCTCGCCAGAGGCGCCAATCCCCGTCCTGCAATTCGAACGCGAATCGCAAATGCTGGGTGGCGCGGGGAATGTTCTGCGCAATTTAACCGCCTTGCGCGCGCAAGGTACTTTGCTGTCCGTGGTCGGCCAAGATGAATCGGCCGCGCGGATCAAGGAATTGGGAAGTGAATTAAAATCAGCGCATTTGGATTTGGTTGCCGATGCCGCCCGTCCAACCACGTTAAAAACCCGGTATATTTCGGGCAATCAGCAAATGTTGCGCGTGGATGACGAATCAAAGTCGGTATTGAACGATATTATGGTCGAACAATTGTGCCAGCGCGCGAAAAACCTGGTTGCTAAATCTCAGGCGGTAATTTTATCCGATTATGGCAAAGGCACTTTGCATTCAAAGTTGATTTCCGAAATTATTGCCGCCGCTAAACAAACCCATGTACCGGTGTTGGTCGATCCCAAGGGCGTGGATTATTCGCGTTATCGCGGTGCGACCATTTTATGCCCGAATTTAAAAGAACTGGCGCAAGGCAGCAATCATCCCGTCGATACTGAGGAAAATATTATCGCCGCCGCCAAATTGTTGATCCAGCAAGTCGATTTGCAGGCTTTACTGGTCACGCGCAGCAAAGACGGGATGAGTTTGATTGCACGCGATGGATCGGTATTGCATCTACCGGCGCAGGCGCGCGAAGTGTTCGATGTTTCGGGCGCAGGCGATACGTCCATTGCAACCTTGGCGGCGGCCATTGCCACGGGCGCTTCATTGCCAGACGCGGCGCATTTGGCCAACACCGCGGCCGGAATTGTGGTTGGGAAATTAGGCACTGCGGTTGTTATGCCGTCCGAAATCGACGAAGCGTTGATGGCGCACCAAGGCCGCGTGCGCAGCAAATTATTCGATCTGCCATCCTTGTTGGACCGGGTGAAAATCTGGCGGCATCAGGGATATAAAATCGGCTTTACCAATGGATGTTTCGATTTGATTCACCCTGGTCACGTATCATTGCTGCGTCAGGCACGTAATTCTTGTGATCGTTTGATCGTCGCGATGAATACCGATAATTCGGTGAAGCGATTAAAGGGCCCATCGCGCCCGGTGCAAAATCAAGATTCGCGTTCCACCGTTATGTCGTCGATGGATAATGTCGATGCGGTGATATTGTTCGACGAAGACACGCCAATGAATTTATTGCAAGCGATCAAGCCGGACGTGCTGGTTAAAGGCGCGGATTATACAATTGATAAGGTTGTCGGCGCGGATCTGGTGCAATCTTATGGCGGAAAAATCGTCCTGGCCAAATTAGAAGAAGGCCACAGCACCACCAGCACCGTCAAAAAAATCGCCGCGGTATAATTATTTCTTGGGCTGTTTCGCGTCTCTAGCCGCCATTGCCGCCGCAGGTGGGGTTCTGGTAGCGGTGCGTTGGCGTAAAAACAGTTCCGCAATTGCGGCATGATTTACCAACAAAGCAGGCCATGTTGGAAAAATACTCATGATCGACGCCAGGTTGCCTGTATTTTCGGTTTGATAAACAATTCCATTCATAATGGCGGCTTTTTTGCGAATGATCGCAAGGTCATTGTCGATACGCATTAACGTATCGAAGATAATAACCATTCGGGTACGGTCATCCGCGGCCAGGAATTCCGCACGATATGATCTTCCAAATCCTTCATTTTTGTCTAGGGTGACTCCATCTACCGTTACCGCGCCGACATTAACCCGTTGTGACGCGGTCTTGCCGCAATTGGCAACTTGCGCCGCAACCTTGAATTCCGCCTTGATTATAGGGAAATGTCCTTCGAAACCAGAGATAGCCGGGGCTAAGGCCTGGCGATGCCTTAAAATATCTGCGGCCAGTTGATCATAATTCAAAGTAGATTTTTCCGTTACCAAATCCAGCAACATAGTTTGATTGGCGCTTCGCAATGCTTGACGGAAAGCATCGATTTTGCCAGTCAAATCCCGATAAGATTCATCCCATCCATTATGCAATGGTCTGCGGTCACTGGCGGGTATTTCGGCAAAAACGATATCTTGCTCGGCGGCCGGGATGGCGCGGAATTCATAAACATAACCTTGGCGCTCGCCAGGCCATTTTTTATGAATTACCGACAAAACACGCAATTTTTTGCCAATTTCGGTTAAGCGGCGTAAAATCGATCCAGGATGTTCCGCCAGCGCTTTGGCGGGGTCCGGATTGTGTACAATTTGATCTAATAATTCAATTGCTGGCGTAATTTGATCTTTGACAAGTGTTGCCACATAATCTGTATAACCGCGCGACGCGCCTTCGGATATCTTGCGATGATCCGCCAGTTCTTTTTCTGTTTCTAAAACATAACCACCAGCTTTAGTGCCGAAGTTTTTCTCATAAGCTTCTGCAAATGAACAGCGCCGCAGATTATTAATTTTCATGGCGAGGCTGGCGCCATTGCCATTCGCCAGCAATACACAGGATTTATGGAATTCATGAATTGCCGCCCCCAATTTTTCGGCAAATATAACCATAATTTGCGCCTCATCCGCCGGAGCCGGTCTCTGGCCGATTCCTTCCTGGTCGGCTTGTAAAATCTGACGAATGCTTGTTAAGCGTTGCATTACCGTTGCTATACGGTCTGCTGGCGATATTGGGTAATTAGGCAGGCCGTCGACACGATAATCGTTTGGCAGCGGCGCATCCGGATTAAATTGCCTATCGCTAGTAATTGTTGGCGGCGCAATTAATCCACCCGGAGAATATCCCGCCAGGTCGTTCAATAATTTGCTTGTGATGCGGTAATAAGCGTCCAACCGAGTTTGGATGCCGGATAATCTTGCTATATCGTGGGCTTGGGAATGTGTGCGGCAATATTGCGCCAGTTCATCGCTGGTTTCAGCGGCTTTTTGGTACACTCTGTTCAGCAATCCGATCAATGCCTCGTCCCGCGCAGCTTTGTTGTTGTTTTTGAAAACGCGGTCTATTAATTCCAGCGCGCTTCGTTCGCTGGCGGTTAAATTAGCGGGTGGGAAATTATTTGGGTCATCGCAGCCATGCAGCATTTTCAATTCTTCGCGGCGTTGCGCACCGGGTTTCCCAACCGAAAAAATAAAAGGATATAATACGCGATCCAGCTCCCTTTTTGCTTCGACGATGTCTTTTCTTTGGGTGGCATAAGTCAAACTGCCGGTTTGGGATATACGAAAAATATTTCTGACCGTTTCCGCCCATCCAAGTAACGATTCTAATGTTACAGGTGTTATTTCAATCTGCATGGCCAAATCGGTGGCTTTGGGCGCGCGCAGTCTCTTGGTTGTGGCGGGGCAAAGTGTTGGGCTGGTGGATACGGGCTGTTTCTTAATTTTAGTAACCGTTTCTTCAATGGTGGCGTGATCTTGCCCCGCAACATTCATGCTGGCTTGTTCATGCCCAATATTTTCGGCAATGGATGCGATAGTATTTAAAATATCTTCAATGCGAACGGGCGATGGTGGTTCAGTGCCACCAGAAAATGGTGCGGACTGTGTAAACGTTGGACGCGGACTGTGCTGCCCCGTGTTAGCATCCTGTGGCTTCGGGCCTTGCTTCACGCCAGATTGCAGGGTTGTTGTTTCAACTTTTGCCTCTACTTCCGCTAGATCCAATGCCAATAAACCTAAGCGAGTTTCTTCCAATCCTATGGTTTTGAGTAAGCCGGCCAAAGCGCTCCTCGCTTGTTCCAATCCGGTTTCTGCGGCAGCAATTTGTGCGTCATCAATCAGAGCTGGCGATTCGGTCATGACCTTGCTCCTTTTGTTAAGGTGCCAGCGGTTCCAACCAGGCTTAATCTTTCCGGCAAT
This sequence comes from Alphaproteobacteria bacterium, assembly GCA_004295055.1. Classification (NCBI taxonomy): domain Bacteria; kingdom Pseudomonadati; phylum Pseudomonadota; class Alphaproteobacteria; species Alphaproteobacteria bacterium. The sequence goes on from SHNJ01000017.1 coordinate 83,104, forward strand.
TTAGCATGGGATACCGGCCCCAATTCTCTTGCCTCAAACGTCCGTTTCTGCCGCAGATAGTAATCCAATGAATCTATTAATATTTGTTGGATTGGGTTTATTTCATTTGTTCCGGTTTTAAGATTTGTAAAACTTACTTTTTCCGTGTTTAAGCGAACAATTTTTAATCCAAATTGTTGCATAATCGACGCTGCCTCTGGGCTTTCTGTCCCCAATCGCGCTATTTCCTGGGCTGCTTTTTGCGCTTCTTCGATTCGCGCGCGTATTGCGGCGTTTTGGGGATGATCAATATAGTCAAAAGCAGATCCTAGCATCTGGCCGCACAATCTGTCGGCTATATCCAACAGGCGCAAGCCCGGCCCAAGGGGGTGTGACGGGTTTGGCACCCTTTGCTCGATCATGCCTATTAATTCTGTTGCCGCGGAAGCGGCAAAACCAAATGGCGTGTTCTGACACATAGCCACGATGATTTTGCCAAGCGTTAATATTAAAGAAGTTCCCGCCGGAGGATCTTTAGATATTCTGCCAATGCCGCCGGTTATTTGCGGCAATAATTGATGCGGTAAAAGCGGAATGATTTTCGTTTCATTGCCGAATATGTCCGCCACCATTGTTTGCATACTGAACGGATCGTGCGCCATATCGTGGCAAATAGATGCGCATACGCCTTGTATTATTTGCCTATAACATTCCGCCAACGTGGCCGGATTCCTTGTTTTTAAAGCGGCAATCCTGTGTTCTAGTTCCCCCCCATCGTGGGCGCTCGCGATACCGCATTGTCTCATCAAGTCCGGCAAAAGTTCGATATCGCCTCCGCATCGCTGTAATGAACGGATGGCGTTAACATATCTGCATACAAGGCTGCCTTGATGTAAAAATGCGGTATAATATTGCGCCGTGTGCGCTATCAGATCTGCTTCAGAGTCCCGGGCTAGAATAGCCGGCAATTCGGCCATGGCAAAATCCATATCCATAGCAAATGGCGCAGCGGCAGGTTTTACAAGCTGCGGGATTTCCGTTTTTACCATCCACTGATAACGATAGCCGCAAAGATCGGACAACCAAACCAAAGCCACATTGGGATTAAGTTGAAACAATGCATCGAATGCTTGCAGAAAAGGTTTCCAGTTTTTTAAGTGGAATCCGCTTACGGAAAATTTTAAATCGCCGGCCAAACTGCCGTCATTGCTGGTATAAGCCAATCCAAGTCTGTCGCATTGATTGGCTTTAAATACTATTTCGCGCAATGCAGCCAATTCATAACGCTGTGCCGCAAGCTCCATTATTGCATCTTTTTCCGGTTGGCCGGAAACCAATGGCATTAATTCATGGAAATGGGATTTTAAAGCATGCGCCAATCCTATTTCTTTTGCCTGCTCGCCGCGCAGTTTGTCAGATTCGGCTTGGAATGCCGCAATAAAACATTGTTGGCCGGGTGTGGGCGGTTTTTCGTCCCTGGTTGTCCAAGTTACCGGGCAGGGGAAACCATGCAAAGATATTGTTTTATAAAAATTCTTACCAGGCGGTATTTTAGGAATCAGGCCAAATGCGCCGGCAATGCATAATGCCTCGTTTACGGAGGTCCGGCGGTTCATGGATTCATATCTGCTTTCTAGAAAGAATATTTGACGCGCGGTCAATTTTGCGGTTTTTTCGGTCCATGCCTTGTCAAAAGGCGCGGTTGCCACATCGACTCGCGCGCTGCAAAATAAATGAAAGTAAATATTTGCCGCTTCGGCAAGGACGCTTAATTCCGGACTTGGATGGCTGCCATCCTTGTTGCTAGTGACCAGACCTTTTTCCTGATCGAATTTTGTAGTAATTGTTTTCTCGTCAATTTTAAAGTGTCTAATGGCATAGGTGGCCACATCGTTGAGCTGTCCACGCAATCCGGTTTGGTCTTGCAAAACATCGCTTGGCATGCCGGGAAAATACACGCTGGTGGCCAGAAAATTTCCGGCAAAAACTAACGCCGCTTTTTCAGCCTTGGAAAATATTTCTTCCCTGTGTCCCAGAGCCCGCACAATGGCAGACCTTTCATCATCCGTATAGCCGGATAATTTTTCTATCATCATTGCCGCGAATTTGGCCTGAAACGGTTTTAATTCCTTGCCGGTTAAATGCACGATGATCAACTCACCGTCAGAAAATTGTGATCGCACGCCAATTTCATTCATTTTCTTTTGTAAATTTGCGCCAGGAATTTCTATCGCGCCTATCTCGCCGGAAGCGCGCGCGGCTAAAATCTGTTCTAACAATGGCTCGCATAATGCCATGTGGCGTGCGGCTTTTTGTTGCGCCTCTTGATCCGCTTTCTGCTCGGCCGCTTTTGCGGCTGCTGCTTGAATTTGGCGTTGTTGTTCAGATGCCGCCGCCGCCGCCAGGGCGCGCGCTTTGGCTTCTTTGGCGGCGGCGGCTTGTTTTTTAAAACCGCCCAAAGCTTGCTCGGCGGTTGCAATTTGCGTTGTTAGAAAATGCGCGCGCGCTTGATGCGCCGCCAAACGCGCAATTCCAGCTTCGTATTGTGCCCTTAACATAGCCACTTGTTGTTGTTTATTCGGTTGCGCCGCCGCCGCGCTGGCGATGGCCCGGAAACAAGATTCTAACAACCAATTGCCAAGATCGTTTTCCGTCGATCGCGGAATCGCTTGTACGGCCCGGTCCAATTCGGCGTGTATGGTTAAACCCTGCAAAATTGATGCCGCGGTTGCAATGTGCGCTTTGGCTTGTTGTTCGGGAAAATAATTGTGCAATATACCAGTGATATATTCCAATAATGCATCGCGTGACAATTCACCGCGCTCCGCCAATTCCCCGGCGGCAATTACGGCAATAAGGCTGCCAAGGATGGCTTGCTCTTTCTGTTCTATATTTCGGTCGGAAAATTCCTGCGCCGCTTGTTGCAGATCCGCATAGTTCCGATCATCTTTGGGCTTACCAATAAGGGTTTTGACCGCCGGATATTTATCCGCCAGCGTTGTCAATTGCTGTTCAGCCCAATCGGTAAACCGAATGGTTTTTGGAATTGTTGTTCCCACCCATCTCACCCAAAATTATTATTTTTTATGCGCCGGCAGAATACAGGATATTGCGCCAATCCGCAAGAAAATTATCCTTAAAGGATTAAGATGGATATATATTTAACATATTGATATGTAATGATAATACGTATTTTGTAGTGTTAAGAATTATAGTTGGACATAGAATGGTGGATCCGAGACGATACTTATGGCTTCTGCGCGCGACGCGCGGTCGCCTTGGCTCCGATTCATAATGGCTCGTCCTTCGTAGCTCCGAAGGAGCGTAGGAGGATGGCGGACCCGAGACGATTCGAACGTCCGACCTTTGCCTTCGGAGGGCAACGCTCTATCCAGCTGAGCTACGGGTCCAATAAGATCTCTATAACACAAACTTGTGCATTGTGCCACAAGATCGATTAATCTAGGATTCTAAAGAAATTTAAGGAGTTAAATTATGTTTGGCATTAAAAGATGGTACCGTATGCGGGCGCTGGCGGCCCAAGCATTTGAGGAGCGCAAACAAACCGCTCTGAGTTGCGCCGCACGCGCGGTAAGTCCTTTGTCCGGTATTACCGGCATTAAAATAGCCAAGCGTTCTTGCCCGGACCGGATGGGGGTTGGCGCCCCGTTGGTCCATGTCGCTACATGGTGTTTGGTTATTCATGCTACCCATCCGCACCATGCGGGAGCAATGAGGGTATTGCCTGGTCGCATTGATGATTTTCCAGTACGCATGGAATATTCTGAACGGTCTCCATCCCGATTCAGTTTGGCGTTAAGTGCGTTGATGGGATGGGTTCGGGGCCGGACTTAGAATGGCGGCAAATTGAAAACCGATTCGCGGTTTGATGCGCAAATAAAGATCGATCCCGGTTGGGAATAATGTTTGATCCATCAGATCGCCTGCTTGCTGGTACCAAAACCGGGACGGGGCAAAAACGCCGTCCTGGAAATGCAAATATTCGCCATTTTCATCTTTGGCCAATTGTATTGGCCCACGCATAAAAAACGCGAATTCAAAAACCATTTTGCCCGCCTGGCAAAATGAAAATTCGACAACATTTTCCAATGGCCAAACCGAAACATCCAATTCAGATCCATCGCGCCGAACTTTGTACGCGTAACAAACTTCATATTCCGATATAACCGGCGATGCTTCCAGACATTCCAAAAATTCCAATTCATCCCAACGTAGCGTGCCTGGCATGGTCATAGCGGAATTTCTTTTCTATTGCTTTCTGTATAGACCCGTCCACGCGGATTTTTGATTGCGGTCTTGCCTTCAATAAACGCCCAAATATCCTGATGCACGTTCTCCGCCTGCAAATCGCGCAACAACATGTGATAACCGTTATCATACCAAATAAATTGCCACTTATCATTTTCTGGCAAAGCCCGTGTCATCGCGCGCAAGGCCGATTTCGGAATAATGTCGTCATGGGCGCCATATAGAATCAATGTCGGCATTTTAATTTTTGGCGCCGCCGCCAATGCCGCGTCCATCAAATCGGTCATGCCAAATAACTTGTCGGTGCGTGCTTCTTTTTGTACAAGCCGGTCCGCCGCCAGCGCGCGCAGCATTTCCATATTGTCGGATGGCTTTAAATCCAGATGTTTTCCGCTAAGCGATAGCCACGGCATCGTGTGCGCGGAAAACCATAACGCCATGACTTGCAATGGATTCATCGCGGTGCGGCCCCACACGGCGGGCGCGACCAGAATAACGCCATCGGCCGGCAAAGAATTTTCTTCCGTGGATGCCAGCAAACTGACGCCGCCACCCATACTGTCGCCCAAAATATATAGCGGCGTTTTTGGATATTGTTCTTTTACCGCATTGGTCAAGGCGCGCAAATCCTGAACCAGCGTAGCGGCACCCGGCCAGTTTCCTTGGTTCGGCGCCTCGCCGAATCCGCGTTGGTCATAGGCGATAACGCTGATTTGTTTGGAATTCAAAAACTTGGCGGTACTGGCGAACGCCATGCCGTAATCGTTGAATCCATGCACGGCGATCACCATCGCTTTGGGCCGCGCAACTTCGAAGCGGCGCAGGGGCAGGGTGGCGCCGCCTGGGGCAATGAAATAACGTTCGGTCAATTTTCCGGTCAAATCTGGCATTTCCTGATAAGGCACATATAAGGTGCATGCAGTAAACAGCACCAATACGGCAATGTTAAGGAAAAGCTTGCAAGTCGGCCAAAGATGATTAGTATTCCAACGAAACATGTCACATTTTGCGAAATTTTAATCCTCATGTCCAGACAAGCCATAGAAACCGTTATTGTGCAATCCCGTAAATTAAATTGCGATGGGGGCGATGGTCCGTTGGGCCATCCGCGCGTATTCCTGAATATGGGCGTTCACGATTTTATCGACTGCCCGTATTGCAGCAAAAAATATATCCTGTCGCCAGACGCCGCCCATGACGGCGCGCATCATTGAACGTGGCTGGCTCGAAACCAAAACATTTATATCTGATCGACGGTTCGGGATTTATTTTCCGCGCCTTTCACGCTTTGCCGCCATTGACGCGGCCGGATGGCACGCCGATTGGCGCGGTATACGGTTTCACCAATATGATGATGAAACTGATCGAATCGGCCAAGGCGGATAATGATCTCGATTATATCGCGGTGATTTTCGACGCGGCGCGCAAAACTTTCCGCCAGGATATTTACCCCGAATACAAGGCGCACCGCCCACCGCCGCCCGAAGAATTGGTTCCGCAATTTGCGTTGGTGCGCGAGGCGACCAAGGCCCTGAATATTCCCGCCATCGAAATGCAAAATTACGAGGCCGACGATTTGATCGCATCCTACGCGCGCGTGGCCGATGCGCAAGGATTCGAAGTCACCATCGTCACCGGCGATAAGGACATGATGCAATTGATCGGCGGCAATGTCGGCATTTACGATCCGATCAAATCGAAAGAAATTGGCGCACCGGAAGTTCTGGAAAAATTCGGCGTGCCGCCGGAAAAAGTGATCGATGTGCAGGCGCTGGCCGGCGATTCGACCGATAATGTGCCGGGCGTTCCCGGCATTGGCGTTAAAACCGCGGCCGAATTGATCAATACCTATGGATCGCTGGATCAATTGTTGGCGCGCGCCACGGAAATCAAACAACCAAAACGGCGCGAGGCGTTGGTCAATCATGCCGAAGACGCGCGAATTTCCCGGCAATTGGTCACATTGAAAAACGATATTGATTTGCCGGTTCCGCTGGACGATTTGATCGCCAAACCCGCCAATGAAAATATCTTGCGCGAATTTTTGTCCGTGCAAGGTTTTAAAACCATGGTGGCGAAGCTGGGCGCCGGTGGACAGGGAACAGGGAACGGGGAGCAGAAAAAAATCCCCCCTAGTTCAAGTTCTGCACCGATTGCCAACCCCAACGATATAAAATCGCCCACCGCCCAGCGTCCACCGTCCACTGTCACTTATTCTATTTTACAGACAGAGGCAGAGTTGGATGCCTGGCTTTCTAAAATGCCTAAATTTGGGGTGCTGGCGGTTGATACTGAAACTGACTCGCTCTCCGCCGTTTCCGCGAATTTGGTTGGCATTTCCCTGTCTTATGCGCCCGGAATTGCTTGTTATATTCCGGTAGGGCACCGCGTCGCCGACGGCGGGCTTGATTTCACCGGTGAAGCCGCGAAATTAAAACAAATTCTGCTGGATAAAGTGGTCGCAAAATTAAAACCGATTCTCGCCGATCCGGCGATCATGAAAATCGGGCATAATATCAAATATGATTTGCAAATTTTATGGCGCTATGGATTGGATGTAACGCCGTATGACGACAGTATGTTGATGTCTTACGTACTGGAAGGCGGCGCGCATGGGCATGGCATGGATGAACTCGCCCAATTATATTTGCAGCATAATACGATCAAATACGAAGACGTCGCCGGCAAAGGCAAAAATAAAGTCACGTTCGATTTGGTGCCGATTGACAAGGCCGGGCAATACGCCGCCGAAGATGCCGATATCACGCTGCGCCTTGGCGAATATTTAAAACCGCGCCTGTTGCCCGAATCGGGCATTGTTATGTACGATGCCATCGAAAAACCGTTGATACGCGTGGTCGCGCGGATGGAAAGCGACGGCGTATTGCTGGATCGCAAAAAATTACAAGATTTATCGGCCGATTTCGCGGCGCGCATAGCGGAACACGAAAAAGAAATCTTTGTGTTGGCGGGGTGTGAATTGAATTTGGGATCGCCCAAACAATTGGGCGAGGTTTTGTTCGAGAAACTGAAATTGCCGGGGGGGAACAAAACCAAAACCGGCGCCTGGTCTACCGATGCCTCGACATTGGAAGATTTATCGGCGCAGGGACATGTGATCGCCGAAAAAATTATCGCCTGGCGGCAATTATCGAAATTGAAATCGACTTATACCGACGCGCTGGCCGAACAAATCAACCCCAAAACCGGCCGGGTGCACACATCGTTTCATTTGGCGTTGACCAATACCGGGCGCCTGTCGTCGTCCGATCCGAATTTGCAAAACATTCCGATCCGCACGGCGGAGGGCAAAAAAATCCGCACCGCTTTTATCGCGCCGCCGAATCACAAATTAATTTCCGCCGATTACAGCCAGATTGAATTGCGCTTGCTCGCAGAAATGGCGGATATTCCGGCCTTGAAACAGGCCTTTGTCGATAATGTCGATATTCACGCCCTGACCGCATCCGAAGTATTTCATATCCCGCTCGATCAAATCGATTCCGACACGCGGCGCAAGGCCAAGGCGATCAATTTCGGTATTGTGTACGGTATTTCCGCGTTTGGCCTTGCGGCGCAAATTGGCGTATCGAACACCGAGGCGCGGCAATTCATCGATCATTATTTCTCCCGCTTCCCGCAAATTCGCGATTTCATGGAATATAACAAGGATTATTGCCGCAAACACGGATACGTCACAACCTTGTTTGGCCGCCGCTGTTTCATTCCTGATATCAATTCCAAAAATGGCGCCTCGCGCGCATTTTCGGAACGCCAGGCGATCAACGCGCCATTACAAGGCACCGCCGCCGATATCATCAAACGCGCCATGAACAAAATGCCCGCCGCGCTTGCGGCCGCAAACCTGACGGCCAAAATGATTCTGCAAGTGCATGACGAATTATTGTTTGAATCGGCAGACGCCGAGTGCGACGCCGCCACAAAATTGGTGCAAGACACCATGCGCAATGCTTGCGAGCCGGTGGTAAAATTGACGGTGCCGTTGGTCGTGGATGTTGCTGTTTCAGAGAGGTGGAGCTGATGCTTGTCCGCCGAAGCTGCGTAGCAGCTAAGGCAGATGACGGTGAGTGATCGGTGGAGTTAGGTTTATACTATAGCTGCACATATACCAAGGTGGGCATTCTTCAATTGTTTATATTTATTTTCTATTTCTATAAGACGACTAGAATAATGTGAGTTAGTTCTTAATGCACGTAAATCCCGAAGATATGCTTTTACCGCGTATCTATATTCCATATAACTTCTCATCAAATCTGGACATAGATAAATATCTTCCGCGAGAGGCTTCCCAAGTTCCTTATTAATATCAATAATAAACGCATCTATGTGTGAATCTTGTATATCGTGAGCATTTTTAATTTGTTCATGTACAAACTCAACGATCATCTCATTTTTTAATTTTATCGCGTTTTTTCTATCCTCTTCTTTTTTATCTTCGCCATAAAAAAACATCCATATTGCGGCAATAACAGAAAAAAGAGTAAAAAAAGCTGAATAAAGATTTTCTTTACCTGAATTATCCATAATCAACCAAGCTAATGTGAGAAGCAGTACACCACTCCATAGCGCTATATGGGATTTTTGTATGGTCGGTTGTTGCCTACAACAAGTATTATCAGTCATTTGTTAAATCTAATCCTAATACTACAGCCAACTTCAAACACACCAGCATTGTAGGATGAATTTTGCTGCGTTCGATCATGCTGATGGTGGTGCGGTGAATTCCGGTTATTTCAGCCAAGGCTTCATAAGTCAAGCCTTTCGCCAATCTCGCTTCGCGTAGACGTTTAATAATTTCTTTTTCTTGCTTTTCGGCAATTTTAGCGGCGGCTTTAGGAGTCATCCGGCTATTTTCGCCACTTGACCCCCAAAGTCTATGAGAGTATAATCTCATACATGAAAAGGGTTAAAACCGCGAAAAACCGACGTCCTAATTACTGCTTCGACGAAAAACTCACCGTCCGGATCAAGGACCGGCGGGGACGGGTGGTGGTCGAACTCGCTGCCGATACCGCAAAAGAATATGATTGGGCGATGTGGCTTTTGGGGGAAATGAATAAATGGCGGTAGTAAAAAAGGGGGGGCATGCCGAGCCGTAGCCGACGATCACACAGCCCACCTACGTTTTAAAACTGGCTTGCCGAGTCGAAGCGCAAGGTATTTTTGCTGATAGAGTCCGCCTTCGCCGTTATACGGCTACGGCGCGACAGTCTTCGCTAGCGCGAAGACTGGTGCCGTTGATAGGAATCGAACCTACGACCCCATCATTACGAATGACGTGCTCTACCAACTGAGCTACAACGGCTTACCATAAAATCGTGACTCTCCATTCTCGCTCAGTCGGTAGACTTTATATGTCCTCCTAGCCGGACGGGCTGGGCAACTGAGCTACAACGGCGATCCAAGAAGGTTTCAGGTATCAGGTTTCGGGTGTCAGGTCAAGAATGGTGGAAACCTATGACAATAAAGGAAAAATATCAAGTATTTCCAGGTGTTATAACCTGGCACCTGGTACCAGACACCTGAAACCTTATAGCGTCGGCAACCGCATTGGCACGAACGCGTCCGGCGCGCTCCACCGTTGCAATCCGAACTCGCCGCATTTTTGGCAATTGGCGCGCCATTGGAAATGGCTGTGATGGCACGCGCCGCACACCCACGCCGCATCGGGCGATAATTTGGCGTTATCCTGATATTCCGAAATCAATTTTTGCAAATCATGGCGCAACACATTGTCGTTCGCCGGAACCGATTGATGCAGACGTTGCAACAAACGATAATGATTTGGCGTCGGCAATTTCTTCATCAATTCCTTGATGTGGCTCGCGGCCATGCCCCATAATTGCTGGCTCATCGCGTATTCGGCCATCACCTTGTGCATGGGCGCGAAATCCGGGCGGATTTGTTCCAGGCGGCGCAAGACCTTGACCAATTTCGATGGGTTGCCGGAAAAATATCGCAAGGCCAAATTGGCCAGATCCGGGTGCGCCGCATGCGCCCAGGTGCGGTACAGCGCGCGTTCGGCCAAGAAATTGCGGTTCGATTTGAACAAGCATTCCACATACCCGGCGGCGGCTGGCGCCAAATCCGGCTTATGCGCATAGGCTTTTTTGTACAAACGATAAGCGGCGGCGATGTTGCCGTCGCGTTCGAATAATTTGGCTTCCTCCACCAAAATTTGCGCGTAATAATCGTCAATCTGCTCGCGCGGCCAGGCCCGGCGGCGTTCGATCATCCGCAATAATTCCAAGGCCCGTTTCCAATTATGCGCGCGTGCCTCAAGCTCGCATAAAATCCGCCAAGTTGCGACCGAATCCGGCTGTTTGGCGAATGCTTGTTTGGCGTATGTCAGCGCCTGGTCATATTTGCGATCGGCGAGAGATTGGTTCAACAATCCGCGCAATCCCAGAAACGCGGTTTCTTCATCCTGCATCAACGCGACAAAATGTTTGGCCGCGCCCTGGCGGTTGCCGCGCAATTGTTCTGCCTGGGCCAGCAATAAATTTTTGAGCGGGGTTTTGGGCAAAAACCGGTGGGCGCGTTTGGCTTCGCGAATCGCCTCGGAACTGTCGCCGGCGGCGATGGCCACAAATCCGCGGGTCAGGGCGCGAATGCCCTTTTTCTCGCGCCATCTGGCCACACGGGTCGGCCATAAATTCAACCAATCGCCGATGCGCAAAATCGCGACGATCAATAAGATGGTCAGCATGATGGCGATCACCGCCACCGCGCTGGTGGTTTCAATTTGATAATCGCCCAGCGACAAATGGAATTCGCCCGGGTGACGCAACAGCCAGGACAAGGCGTATAACAGAACGCCGAGTTTTAGGAAAAACCAAATGCTGCGGATCATGCAAAATCCCGCTTAGTTGACGGTAGTGTTGGATTGCAGGCGCGTTAAAATCATTTTTTGCAATTCGGCCAGCGCCATATCGGCGGTATTGCGTTCCGATAATTTGAACTGCCATTCGTCCAGTTCTTCGGTGTGGACAGAAGCCGGCAAAGATTTCACTGTCTTCAGCGCCCCTTGCAACTGGTTCTGGCTTAAATCCGTTTCAATCGAATTGATGTTGGCCTCTAAATCGTTGCCCGTTTCCTCGCCGGTGCGGCGTACCGTCACCAGCGATGCGATTTTGCCGATCGTGCTCGCGATCATGCCCTCGCCGGCCCATCCTGCCGCCCAATCCGCCGCGTTTTGTTGCGCTTGCGCCTGCATTAAACTATGCGCGACTTTGGAAAATTCTGCTTGCAGCGATGGCAAATCGACGATGCCATTTTCCGCCACGCCGCGCAGCGAGTTGATAATTTTTTCCATTTCCGCATTGCCATCGGCCAGTTTTCTCAGCATGTCAATCGATTGGGCGAATGGACGGCCGCTGGCCATCGCCATTTGCAAATTATTCACCGCCAACAGCAATGTCACGTCATTTTGCACGCCGCGCTGGTTCGATTTTTGCAACTGTACGGTCAATTGTTCCAGCTGATTTACCTTTTCGGTCAGCGATGAAACTTCTTTTTGCAACGACGATATGGTGCCGGTCATTTCCGCGCTCGATTTTGTATAATTGTCCTTTTGCGCCAGATCGTTTTCCATATTCTTCAATTGCTGTTTTAAATTCTCGACGTCCGGTGAATCGCCGCGCCCCGCCATGCCGGAATCATCGGTGTTTGCGGTTGAATCGGACATACCCGTTTGTTTTGCGATGGAATCGTCGACGACGACCATTTCGTTATTTTCTGTATCTGGAAGGGGCTTTGTTGCGGGCGCCTGTTTTGCGGTTTGTTTCACATCCATTTCCGCAACCGCCGGCGCAGATGAACTGAGCAGTCCGTCATATCCGGTTTTTTTGGCGTATAAAACGATGCTGCCGCCAATGCCGGCGAACAAGATCACCAGAAACAGGGCGAACAGGCGGCGCAGCAGGGGTGGTTTTGCAGAATTTTTGGAAGCGCTGGAGACAGAATCGCTCATAACAACCTCTTGATTTATAAAGGGCGGACGGCCATGATGCGGTCCAATTATAGGCCAAGTTATGGGCCAAGCCAATAGAAAGCAAGCGATAGCGCAAAAATGAGTATTACCGTCCTTGGAATTGAAAGCAGCTGCGATGAAACCGCGGTCGCAATCGTGCGCGACGATAAAACGATATTGGCGCAAAAACTGCGTTCGCAAACGGCAGATCATGCGCGTTATGGCGGCGTGGTGCCGGAAATCGCCGCGCGGGCGCATTTGCAAATTCTGCCCGTCATGGTCGAAGAATGTTTGAAAGAAGCCAAGATTGATTGGAACGGTATCGATGCGATTGGCGCAACCGCTGGCCCGGGATTAATTGGCGGGTTATTGGTTGGCTTGACGCTGGCGCAAGGGCTTGGCTTTGCGCGGAATATTCCGGTTTATGGATTGAATCATCTCGAAGGTCATGCGTTGACTTGCCGGTTCACGCATGATGCGCCATTGCCGTATTTATTATTGTTGGTATCGGGCGGACATTCGCAATTTTTATCGGTCGAGGGGGTTGGAAAATATAAACGGCTCGGCACCACGATTGACGATGCGGTGGGCGAAGCGTTCGACAAGGCCGCGAAATTGTTGGGATTCGGCTATCCGGGCGGGCCGCATGTGGAAAAATGCGCCGAGGACGGAACGCATAAACGATTCGATCTGCCGGTGCCGATGCGCGGCAAACCGGGTTGCGATTTTTCCTTGTCCGGCCTTAAAACCGCGTTGCGGCACAAAGTGGCAGCGCTGCATAATCCCTTATTTCCCGAAGATAAGGCCGATTTGGCGGCGTCTTTTCAATTTGCGGTTGGCGAAATGCTGGCCGATCGGTTACAAAATGCCATGATGCAGTTTGAACGGGATCATCCCGGTTTGAAACCGGAAAATAAAATTTTGGCGATTGCCGGCGGCGTTGCCGCGAATCAATACCTGCATGCGCGTTTAACCGAGGCGACTTCCGCGCGCGGCTGGCAAACGATTTATCCGCCTTTATCGTTATGCAGCGATAATGCGGTGATGATGGCCTGGGCCACGATCGAACGGATCAAGGCTGGAATGAAGCCGGAAATTGTCTTGGCCCGTCCGCGCTGGCCGCTGGATGAAAATTCTGTCAAAATTGCAGGGGCAAAAGCCTGATGAAAAAAATGGAAACAGTGGCGGTTTTGGGTGCGGGCGCATGGGGCACGGCATTGGCGGTCGCAATCGCGCGCGCCGGCAAAAAACCGGTTTTATGGGCCAGGAACGCGGCGGTGGTTGATGATATCCAAAAAAACCGGCGCAATGAAAAATATTTGCCCGGACAGGAATTGCCGCCAATGCCCGCCAGTTGTGATCTAAGTATTGCCAAGGACACGGATGCGATTTTGATTGCCGTTCCGGCGCAACAAATTCGCGCGGTATGCGGCGTTGTAAGGCCGCACGTGGCAAAATCCATACCGATTCTGATTGCGGCCAAGGGCATTGAAACCGGTACGGATTTGTTGGTAACCGATATTGCCGGGGAATTTTTCCCGGATCATCCGTTGGCGGTTTTGTCAGGGCCGAATTTTGCCGACGAAGTCGCCAAAGGACTGCCAACCGCAACGACAATTGCTTGCGCGGACGAGGCAATCGGCAAATCTTTGTTGGATGTTTTTGGGTCGCAAACTCTTCGGCCTTATTGGACGGCGGATGTGATCGGTACTTGTATCGGCGGCTCGCTGAAAAATGTGATTGCCATCGCCGCCGGGGTGGTTGCCGGCAAAGATCTTGGCGACAATGCGCGCGCGGCATTGGTAACGCGCGGTCTTGCCGAAATCGGGCGGCTGGCGGCGCATATGGGTGCCAATCCGCAAACCTTGATGGGATTGTCCGGCATGGGCGATTTGATGCTGACCTGTTACGGCGAAAAATCGCGCAATTTTCGTTATGGGTTTTTGATGGGTAAGGGGGCGTCTCCCACGGAGGCCAAACAAAAAATTTCCGCCACCATTGAAGGTATTGAAACCGCGCGCGCGGTTTGCGAGCTGGCGCAGAAAAAATCGCTGGAACTGCCGATTTCCATGGCGGTAAACGCGTTAATCAGTGGAAAAATTTCAGTGCAAGACGCAATGAACGGGCTTTTGAACCGTCCATTAAAACAAGAGTAATATTTTATTAGCCGACAACCGGTTGCCAGGCGGTTACGCCCGGCAATATTTGATCCATTTGCGCGTTGGTTAAATTATACTGCGCTTGCAAGTAAAAGCGTATTACCGAATACGCATTAACATGACCGATTAAATCGCCGCTACCATTAATCCGGTTTTGCTGGATCGATCCGGCGCGCGCGTAAATGCCATTGCTGCCGGCCGAGCGGGTGAATAGCGGATTGCCGCTCATCACCATCATGCACGATCCATGGCCATGATCGGTGCCGAAATTGGATTGATTGGTCGGGCCATTGATTTGCGGACTGCGGCCGAATTCGGAAATGACCATCACGGTGGTTTTGCTCCATTCACCATTGTCGATCAACCCTTGGCGCAAGGCAGCCAAACCATTTGCCAGAGTGCGGAAAGTATCGGCATGACTGCCTCTCCAGCCGAAATCCGACATGACATGGCTGTCATAACCAAACATATTCATAAAAACAACCGATGGGGCTAGCGCGCCGCCGCCCAACAAAGTAGCGGCGATGCGGCAATTCAACACGAACGATCCAATCGAATAATCCCGGCCTAAAGCCTGCTGGCGCAAAGTAGGATCGGAGAATAAACTGTCGATCTGCGTGTTTTGATTGAAACTGGTTTCCAATTTTCCGCGATATGCTGGATTGGATCCATACATAGATACCATCAATTCGCGCAACACTTCCGGACTGGTCAATTGAGCGGGCGGCGAAAAATTGAATGCGCCATTGGCGCCGTTCAAAATTGCGCTTAAATTAGTATCGCCGGTTTGCATGGCTGGATTGGCGGTCATGCGATCTGCCGCGGTGTTTACCAGGCGCGCAAGAAATCCTGTGCTGCCTTGGGTTAATCCGCCGCGCATCATGGTATCGGTTTCTTCAAAATGCGATCTGGTATTGACGCCAAAAGGCCGCAATTCCGCGCCCATAATGAAATTCAATTGCCCAGCCGCATAAGCCGGCAATAATGGAGCCATAAAAGGATGCAGGGCATATTGATTGTGGCCAAGCGATAACGCACGCTCCTCACCTACCGGACGGCCTTGTACCCACTGATAACGCAATGGGCCATCCGGCGCTTCGGCCGCGTATTGGCCGCGAATATTGTAATATTCATTTTCAAAAACCGGCGCCAGAATAGAATATTGGTCCGCGCCGCCATTCAGGAAAACCAAAACGAATTTATTTTCCGATGGCAAATTGGCATAGGCAAAATCAGGCAAAAGAGAAGAAGCCATGAAAGCGCCGGTGCAAGCTCCGGTATTTTTCAAAAAACTGCGGCGATTTAACATAATATTCTCCTTTGGACTAACCACGATTAATCATAGGAATGGAAGACATAACAGCCGTTAATCCCATGCTGTTGCCGATTTGATTTGGCAGTAACGGGCCAGATCCACTATTTAAACGCGATAAAAGTATCGCGGTGCTGGATTGGGTGACAACTGTACCGAGAGGGCCGATGGCCTGATTGTAAAAATTGGCCGCTTGCATATTCAGTGGCAGCTCGCCCATTAAATTCGGAGCCTGGCATAATTTCACGCGGTTGACCAACTGCAATCCATCGATATTGTTTATGCCAGGAATATATCCGCGCACATCGCGTTGGAAACCCCAGGCTTCGCCAAGCCTTGAAATTTCATAGACGATCAAGCCTTCGACCGGATGCAGCATCATCATATTTTGTGATGCTATTTGTACGTCGCGATTGCCCCGGCCGTAATTTACGGCATAGCCGGGCAAAGTCCAATAACGCATATATGGAACCCAATTATACCGCATGTGCGTGTCAAAATTCCATTGATAGTCATTAGGCGTGATTTTTACCATGTCATTTTTAACGCGCAAAAGACGGATCAGGTATTCCATCGGGCGTACCGGATTCAAGCTGGAGATTGGCGAAGCGGCGGAGCCGCCGGCAACTAATTCGGTCAGTACCGCGCGCAAATCGCCCTGAGTGCGCATATAAGTTGCAACCAACCGGTCCCTTAAATTGAACGCGGTGAATGAATTCATGTCCGGCGTGTAGTAATAAGCAATCAGCTTGTTGGCGATTCTGGTGGCTGTAAACCGGCTGCGGGCCAAGGCGCGCAGGAAAGTTTCTCCGTGCGTCAGGCCTTCATTCGGATTGGATTGCGGAGGTGTGGTCGGGCCGCCGACTCCGCCGCCACCGCCACTGCCGCCTATGGCTCCATTTTCAAATTTAATATCGCCAAATGAAATTTGTCTTGCGTTATTGTCATGCGCGGCAGGATCGAAATAGAATTGTCCGACATCCGCGGCCGGTACGCCGAGCAGGGATGATAATGTACCCAAAGTTCCGCCGCGGCGAATGCGCCATCCCGTTAACAGGGCGGCGACTTTTTGAACGTCGGTAATGCCGTCATATCCGCTTTCAAGGCCAACCGTATGCAGTTCCATCAACTCCCGCGCATAATTTTGGTTGGCGCCTTGCGATCCTTGGTAGCCCTGACGGGTGCTGATGTCTAAGTTTAAATGCATCATCATGGCTGGGTGTTTGGCCACCATGATTAACAAATCTTCGAACTTGCCCAGACTTAATTTAGCGATATCGCTGAAATAAGAATGTTGCAGCATGGTTTTTTGAATTGCTTCTTGCGATTCGGTCTTAAAACTGAAATCTATTGCAAAATGATTTGTCCAGAACATGGCCCAATTCATTAGAATCGGATAATTGGTGGTGGCCGCATGGCGCAGGAACAGGGCGCTTTCGCGTTGCCAGATTTTTATCAAGGTCATATGCATATTGGCTGAACCCCAATCCACGTTGGGATCGGTGTTGCCGGGCGTACCTACTACGCCGCCATAATATCCACCCGCGCCGCTGACCAGTTCATGCTGGCTGAGGGCTCCATACGACAATTTACGTTTCCAATAATTTTGCTGATGCAGAATAGTGCTGCCAAAACCCTGTAGGAAATCGGCCGCTTGCAATCCGGTCAAAGGTATATTGACTTGATCGTCCACCCAACGACGCCAGCCGACCAGACGAATATTATCCAAGTCATTTTGCGACATGCCAAATCCAAAACGATAGGCGGCAACATATCCGTTGCGATCTGACGACGAATTTAGCCCTATATCGCGGCGTCCGGCAGAAATAGAGGTTATTAATTTGCTTTGCAGCTCGATCTTGTCGTCAACGGTCAGCATTTTGCTTAAAGCTACGTTGCGCGAGGCCAGTTTGCTATTGCTTCCTGTCAGTGTGGTGCTATTTAGTCGTTTTGGGGTGGATACTAATAATTGCTGGGCTACATCCAATGGCAAATCGGTTTTTGCCGGCGCTACGGTCTTTGCAAGATTTTGTAGCGACTTTTTATCATTGCTGGTTACATTTACCATGGTGCCCACCCTGAAATTTTTAAACTAATTATATGATCCTATCAAAAAATATTCTTATTGGCAACAATATTATCACAATAATTTTACTAAAATTAATTTCATATATCCGTTTAGTATAATATATTGCCAAATGATAATGGGGAACATTCCTTATCAATTCGTATTAAAAAAATAGTTTGAATTGCTTATAATTTTTGGCAAAACAGATCAAAATACATTGAAAAATCTATATTCTTGGACGTTGGGTAAGTTTATTTTGATGTAATTTCAAGATGTTAGTTATTAAATTTTGTATCAAATTTTAGTATATAAAACCCCATCAAAAATTGATTTTTCCTTTATGGATCCATGTTATTGTGGCTGGGTGATGGGAAGTGACGGGGTTAAGAAAAATAATTTAAGTATTAAGTTATTGTAATATAAGAAAAAGTACTTTTAATTATCCTAAAAAGATCTTTTTATATTGTTACGCTCCCATTTATGTGATAAATTAAAAGAATATTAAAAAGCATCTCTTGTCCTTATACGGTATCGGCTAACAAAGGACAGATAAAGGAGAGTAGGGCAAATGGCGACGATACAGAAAAATTCACAAAAATTTACCAAGAAAAGCAAGTTGGCTTTAAAAGCCGAAGTGCAGCCATTAGCTTCCAGGGCGGATACCGTCAAATCTGATTTTGTTTCGATGGAAACTAAAGTCGCTATGATTACCCGTGGAGTAGAAGCAAAAACATTTTCAGACCCTACTGCCATCACTCCGGGTATTGAAGCATTAGCAAGAGCCACAGGCGAGAATAATACTATTCGTAGCTCTTCCGGTAGTACTACCCAAACAACCACCGCTCGTGTTCGTCTTAGCGCGGATGTAAAAAGTCAAATGGCTAGAGCGGTTATAAGTGCTGGAGGAAATCCAAGTGATGGCGCTCCACCACCTCCGCCGCCACCTCGCCGCAGTTCTGATTACAATAATCAATTGGCTGCGCATCGCTATGGTTTCTTGCCAACTGGTGCCGAGATGGATCAAATGCGCAACATAGGCGTTCGTCCATGGATGACTAATCAGCTTAGCAATTCTGGTTTGGATTTTGGCAATGACGTTGTTCGCTATGATGAACGTTTGCGCTTGTTTTATGATTTTAGAAGTCAATATGGTGGCTTGACCACAGAACGCCTGCAGATTTTGTACAACAACTATAAGCTGGATGGTGTTCAGTATTACCGTCAGATGGCTTTGACCAATCGTCCAATACTGCATCGCTTGGCTCAATTTTTCTTTAATCATCTGGCCGGTAAATTCGGCATGGGTGATGCAGAACAGTATTCGATGGGCATTCAGTGCACATCATATTTTGCACACGTCATTCTGCCAAATATGTTTGGCAAATTCGAAGATATGGTTATGGCGGCCACCCGTTTTCCAGCTCTGATGCAACAGTACAGTGTTATAGACAGCATTGTGAATGGTAATGTTCAAGACTGGCCAAGAGAAATGATGGAATTACATACTGTTGGCTCTGATGCAGGTTATACACAAGCCGACGTTGTTGCCTTAGCCAGATTATGGACAGGTCATAAGATTCATCAAGCTGCAAATGCGACCGCAGACGCTAATGGTCGTATCGGAGGCCGTTGGTATTTCAACGCTGCGCAGCATGATGGAGGGGCTAAAAGCTTTCCATTTCTGGGTATTGAAATGGCTGCTTATACCAATGATCGTGCCTCTGGCCCGGATCGCTTGAATCAAGTTTTGACGGCTTTGGCTCGTCATCCTGCTACTGCTAACCGGATCGCTCATAAATTATTGTTCCACTTCGTCGGAGATGATCCGAGCTGGAGTGGCTTTCAAAGCGCTAAAGACAGGATTGCTCGGGTATTTATCGAAACCCAAGGCGATATTATGGCTATTGCCCGCGCCTTGCTGCTCGATATTAATGGTTTACATCCTGTTCCATTTAAATCGCCGCGTCCGCATGATTTATTGATGGGAATGGTTCGCGCTGGTAATTTGGTCACTCGCAATGCCAATGATACGGCTACAGAAAATGCGTTCTTGGAAACCATAATGACCAATTATTTGGCTGTTTTAGGCCGTCCGCACCTGCAAGTTCCCGATGTTCGTGGGTATTTGGTTGATAATGCGCGTTGGGTCAACGAAGGCAGTATTATGCAAATACTGGATCATGTATCGATGATTGCCCCACGGATTGCGGCAAAAATGTCGGCAGCGACATTCTATAGCAACGTAATTAGTGGTTTGGCGATGTCGCCATTTATGTCCAGCAGTTCGAGTGCAATCGAACAATTTGCCGCGACTGAACCATTAAATGCGATCATTTGTACCGTAATGAGCCCTGAAGTTTTAATGAGGAGAGCGTAACATGATTATAAATAGACGCGAATTTATTAAAAGCACAGGTGCTTGCATGGGTGCGGCTGCCGCATTGTCGGCGCCGAAAGTAAGTTTTGCTGGTCCGGTTATGGCCAAAAAATTGATCTATATTACTTGCCCGGGTGGATTGGATGGTTTTACTTTAACACCGCCGATTAATGACCCTGCTTATTATAGTTTGCGGTCCCAATTTGCTGTTCCACGCCCAGATGATAATAGTGCTCCGGTTGATCGCCGCGCTTTGTATTTAAGCGATACCTTCGGTTTACACCCGCGCGTGCCGGAAATGTATGGCATGTTCCAGCGCGGTGAAATGACTTTATTTCCGAACGTAAATTGGGCGCGCTATGGTTATAACACGGGCTCGCATTTTAACGAAATACGCCGTGCTGAAAATGGCATGGATCGCTGGGATAACGGCTCCACCTCTTTGGCTGGTTGGGTCAATCGCTTGCTAACCGTGTTGGAAGGTGAAAATAATCCTGGCGCTATCGCCGTTACTGGAAACCCTGTGTTGCCTGATGTTCTTCATGGTCCTGAAGTAACGGCAGTTTACATGCCTCCAGGACAAACCACCAGCCAACAAACCGATATGCGTTTGCGTCAGGTGATGGGTGGCCGCACTTTAGGGCGGGTTTATAGCACCGGCTTTGATCGTCGTGATGCAATGAATCGCGCTTTGAATGGCGCCAATGTGAACTTTAATATGTTCTCCAACTTCTGGGGCGCGCATGTGCAAGCACAAATCGCGGGCATATTGTTAGCTTCGGATCAACAGTATGCGCCGTCCATTTCAATCCTCAATATTGAGGGATGGGACTGGCATACTTATGAAAATAATGGTTGGGGATATCCGGCCGCGCGCTTGGCGCATTTATCCTTGGCGCTAGGCACTTTGGTTCAAACTTTAAAAGACCGTAATATGTTCCAGAATACCTTGATTGTGGTGGCTTCGGAATTCGGACGCCCATGCGCGCATAATGGTGTTGGCACCGACCACGGTCATGGCCAAACCGGCATTATCATTACTGGCAACCCGTTATTGATGGCTCAGCCAGGCCAGGGGATTGTTCTGAACGGCAATTATCCAGGATTCGCCAGCCGCGACCAATGGAACTGTATTCGTGACAATGGCCGTTATCAAAATATTATCCGGCAGTATGTCGCCGCTCATTTCAATTTGACCCAAGCGGAAATCGATTTTGTGTTGCCTTCGTTAAATCAAGCTTAGTTATTACGCGCTCCTACAAAAAGGCGGCTTAACAGGCCGCCTTTTTAACGTTCTTTAATTTGCCGCAAATTGGTTTATAGTCGGCCTTATGAATTACTGGCTTTTAAAATCCGAACCGTCCGTTTATTCCTTTGCACAATTGCAGCGCGATGGAAAAACCCACTGGAATGGCGTTCGTAATTACCAGGCCGCCAATAATATGCGCGCCATGAAAAAAGGCGATCTGGCATTTTTCTACCACTCCAACGAAGGCAAGGAAATTGTCGGAACCGCAACTATTATCCGCGAAGCCTATCCCGATCCGACCGATAAAACCGGTAAATTTGTGATGGTGGATATCAAGCCGGTTGCAAATTGGGAAAAACCGGTCAGCCTTGCCGCCCTGAAAACAGAGCCCACATTGAAAGATTTGCAATTAATCAAGCAATCCCGCCTGTCCGTCGTGCCGGTACGGCCAGGGGAATGGAAGAAAATATGTCAAATGGCGGGGGTAAAACCATAGATTTGGCGTTGATTGATTGAAATCGTCCCAGAGACTTGATACACCATTTTGGGGTCACGGAGTTATGGTGTATGACCGAAGTCACATTTAAAAGTAAAACACGCTTTATTGTTTTGTTCGCGGCCGCTGCTATTGCGTTCGGAATTTTTTATTTGGCCGATCCGCAAATTACATCCATGGACGAAGAAGTCGCCGCCGTCCAGATAGGACAGCGGTATTTGCGCCGCCATGACTATGATGAGGCGGTTAGGTCTTTGGTGGAAGCGGCTCAAAAATACCCGCAAAACCCGGATATTCGTTACCATTTGGGCTTGGCTTATGACGGGTTGAATCAGCATTATGTTGCCGTCAGCCAATATTCTCTGGCATTGCGTTATAATCAATATTTGCCCGGGGCCGTGTACGAAATGGGCAAGGAATATGTGCAATCCAATCAAATGAATTCCGCACAGGAAATGCTCGCCCGTTTGCAATCAACCTGCGCGCGCGGAATGGGGTGCGCCGAACGTGACGCCTTGGCGGCCGCCATGGCTAAACAGCGCGCCATGCAGGATTTAGAAAAAAGAAATTGAAATGACCGGCCTTGTCGCCCATCATTTGCATAAATCCTTCGGCTCTATTCAGGCGGTGCGGGATATTGGATTTTCAGTTCCGATCGGGCAAACCCTGGCATTATTGGGCCCGAATGGGGCCGGTAAAACCACCACTCTGCGTTTGGTCACGGGATATTTGCAAGCCGATCAAGGTTCCATCGCGATTATGGGCCATGATTTGCAATCCAGCCGGTTGGAAGCCCAGCGGCATGTTGGTTATGTGCCGGAAGGCGTGCCGCTTTATAATGAATTGACCGCAATCGATTATTTAAAATTTATGGCGGATCTTCGTGGACTTCAGGGTTCTAACAGAAGCACATCCTTAGACCGGGTGATTCAGGCGGCTGGGCTTGCGAATGTTTTAAAACAAAAAATTGATCATTTATCCAAGGGATTTAAACGCCGGGTTGGTTTGGCCCAAGCCTTGCTGCATGATCCATCGGTGCTGATTTTGGATGAACCGACCGATGGGCTGGACCCGAATCAAAAATATGAAATGCGGCAGTGGTTAAAGTCGGTAGCCAAACAGAAAGCCGTTATCATTTCCACCCATATTTTGGAAGAAGTCGAGGCGATGTGCAACCGCGTGATGGTGATTGACCGTGGAGTTATAGTTGCGGATACGACACCGCAAGAGTTTAACAAAGGCGGGATGGAACAGAATTTCCGCCGCCTGACGGCAAGGCAGGCATAGATGAATCCCATGCGCGCCATCATCAAAAAAGAATTTCTCAGCTTTGTGGCGGAGCCATTGTTGCTGGTTTTAGGCGTCGTGTTTTTGTCGGTATCGATGGCGCTGCCTTTATATTTTGGCGGATTTTTTGAACGCGATCAGGCCGATTTGCAATCTTTTCTTACTTTTATTCCTTGGATTTTATTGGTGCTGTCGCCTGCGGTCGCGATGCGCGCTTGGGCGGATGAAATGAAATCTGGCACAATTGAAACTATTTTCACCATGCCTGTCTTATTGCGGGATTGGGTAATCGGAAAATTTCTGTCGGCTTGGTTTTTATTGATCGTTTTAATTTTGTGCACTTTGCCGATGGTTGTTGTGTTGGCGTATCTAGGCAGTCCGGATTGGGGCGTATTGTTTGGCGGATATATCGCCACCATTCTATTGGCTGGCGCGTATTTAGCCGCGGCGCAATTTGCTTCTTGTTTGACCAAAAACCAAGTTATAGCTTTTGTTCTGGGTCTATTGATTTGCTTTATATTGACTATGGCGGGCAGCCGCATGGTAACCGGTTTTGCCGGGCTTAGCGAATTTGGATTGGGCTTTCTATCGCCATTATTATTGCAGCTCAGCGTGCAAAATTATTACGCCGCGATGATCGATGGCGCTTTCGCCCTGCCGTCGGTTTTATTCTTCGGATTGTGGATTGGCTTGTTCCAAGGCTTAACCTTGTTGGCGTTACAGCAAAAACAGGTGCGGCCATGATACAAAAATTAAAGCAAAAAATTCAAACCCTGCCGCCCCGCCGGCGGTTATGGACGCTGGTTTTCTTAATGCTGATTGGTTTTTTCGCCGTCAATTATATTTCCAATACCTATTTATCCGGCTGGCAGGTGGATCTGACCGAAGATAAGCAGCATAGTTTGTCCGCAGGTTCCATTAAAACTCTGCAGGAATTGCAGGAAAATATCGACGTTTATTTTTATTATTCGAAACGCCTCGATTATGAATCGCCGGATCACGCCTTGTTCGCGCGGCAGGTAAAAAATTTATTGAATCAATATAGCAATATCAGCAAAGGCCGGATCCGGTTGCATGATATCGATCCGGAACCTTATTCCGAACAAGAGGACCGCGCGATAGAATATGGCATTCGTCCGATTCCATTATATGGCGGCGCGCAGCAGGCTTATTTCGGTTTGTATGTGCGCAGCGGCCTTGGCAACAGCGCCGCGATTCAACAATTCACCCCATCGCGCGCGGGATTGCTGGAATATGATTTAACCCGAATTTTTTATGCAATGCTGCATCCCAAATTGCCGAAAATCGGCGTCATTACATCGCTGCCGATGGATGCGGATTATTTTTCACCGCTTGCGCGCGGCGATGGCGCCCCGGCGCCATGGTTTTTCTGGCTGCAGTTGCAACAATCGTATCAAATAGAAAAATTGGCGGAAAATATTTCCGCGATACCGGATCATGTCGAGGTTTTGTTGATTGTTCATCCCAAAAACCTGACCGAGCAGGCCATGTACGCCATCGACCAATATATGCTGCGCAACGGCAAGGCGGTAATTTTGCTGGATCCGCATAGCGAGGCCGCCGCCGCGCGCAAGGCCGCCAGCAAAGACATGCCGCCGCAAAATTCCGATCTTGGGAAATTGTTGGATCATTGGAAAATCAAGATCGATCCAAATTTTGTAGTGGGCGATAAATCCCTGGCGCATCGCGTGGTGATTGAAAACCCGGACCCGCAGGCGCGCAGCCAAAGCCAGGCGGTCAATTACGCTCCGTGGCTGCGGCTGGGCGTTGAGCAAATGAATGCGCAGGATGTTTTGTCGGCCAATACCAAGAAAATCAATTTGGCCACCGCTGGCGCGATTGAAATGGCCGATGGCGCATCTTTGCGTCTAACGCCATTGATTCAAACCACGACGCATTCGATGAAAATTCCGGTTGAAAAAATTCGTTACATGCCGAATCCCGAAGAAATCGCCGCCGAATTTAAAGATAGCGGCGAAGTTTATACTCTTGCCGCGCGCTTGACCGGCAATTTGACCAGCACCTTCGATGCGCCGCCATCTCCGCCCAAAGATATTAAACTGCCGGAATTTATCAAAGAATCGCAGAAACCCGCCAATATAATTTTGCTGGCCGACAGCGATATGACCGATGACCGGTTTTGGGTACAGGTGCCGGAAACGTTGCAGGCGGGTTATATCATCCCATCGTCCGGAAATGGCGATTTTATATTGAACGCGATCGATAATATTTTAGGCGGCGACGCGTTTTTGGGGCTGCGCACCCGCGATTCCGCCAACCGGCCATTGACCGTATTGAACGATATACGCAAATCGGCCGAAGAAAAATTCTCAGCCCAGCAAAAAGATTTACAGGCCAAATTGAAATCAGCCGAGGAAAAATTGAAGGAATTGCAATCGGAAAGCAAAGAAAAACAAGCCGAAGATTGGCAGCAAACTATTGTAGCGGCGCAAAAAGATATATTAACCACGCGCTCCGCCTTGCGCCGGGTTCAACTGGACTTAAACCGCGATATTCAAGGGATTGAAAACACGATCCGCTTGATTTTAATCCTGATTTGGCCATTATTATGGGCCATTATATTGATCTTTGGATTAAAAATCTGGCGTGGGCGTAAAGTGTCTTATTAAGCGCCCCATATTGGGACTTTGATGTTTAAAAGACGGGCAAAAACAAACTGGGTATTGGTGGCGGTTTTGGCCGCCGCGATTGCGGTATTGACCGCCATTATTTTTATATCCAACAAACCGCCGGTTTATGTGGCGCAGGAATTATCGCGCATAGAACCAACCCAGGTTGCGCAAATCGTGTTGCGGCAGAATGATAAAACCGTGCATTTATTCCGATCGAACGGTTTATGGTTTATGGCCAATCAGAATAATTACCCCGTCTCGAATACGCTGGTCGATAATGTGCTGCAATCCTTAAAACAAATCCAAAATAAAGGCGTGCAAGCATGGGGCGAGGGCAAGGTTGCCGAATCCGGCCTGGATGCCGATAATAAAAATGTATTGCGTTTGCAATTGCGCGGCGAGGCGAATCAGGTTATTGCCGATTGGCTGATTGGCCGGGAAATTGGCTATCAGGAATTTTTGGCGCGGGAAACTTCGTCTGACCAAATTTTAAATCTGCGTATTCCGCAAATGCCGAAAATCGACTTGAATTATTGGCAGGCGCAAATTTGGCAAGGGTTGGAAGATTCCGAATTCAATCAAATTATACTTGGCGTTGGCGAGCCGCAATCGATCGAATTAACCCGCACCGATGCCACGCAACAGGCCTGGAAAATAGCCAATTTACCGCGTGGCCGGGAATTGCGCGCCGACAGTCAAATTGTCAATGTGCCGAATATTTTCGTCGGTCAATTGTTCCAATCCGTTACACCGCTCAGCAATCTTAAAATTGCCGGCACGCAACGCTGGCGCAATCAGTTTTTTACATCGGATGGTATTACGATTATAATCACTCAGGCACGGCAAGCCGATAAAACCTATACGCATTTTGCGGCATCCGGCGCCGATCCCACCCGCCAGGATTGGATCAACCGCTTTAACGCCGCGCATGGCGCCTGGGCGTATGATATGGGCAATGATTTTAATATGCTGTTATCGCTGCGCATGCCATCCATCATCAAAGGCCGTAGTGCCGCGACGAGTTAGTAATCCATATTTGCAAGATAGTACTTACATCAGCCCAGCTTCGCTAAGGTTTCTCGCAGGGCATTTTTGCTTAACATTTCACGGAAAAATGGCGCACCCGTGAGGATAATTTTTTATGATTTACGCCCGACGGGCGCTCGCCCTATGGCTCGTGTTCAAATCCCGCTAGAAATTTAGGGTTGGTGTGGCGGCTGAATTCGAGCGGAAAATATAGTGGCGCACCCGTGAGGATTCGAACCTCAAACCTTCTGATCCGTAGTCAGTTATCCTATTTTCGCTGCATTTTTTCGGTGTTCTTTAAGTAATTAGAAATAAATGATTTTATTCATTTTTTGAATTAATTTGAATTTTTAAATTCGCTGGTTTACTCTTTCTAGTGGTAACTTATTGGTAACTCCACAATAGTTCGAATTAAGAGCGGAAAATAAAAATGGCGCAGAAATTAACCAAGAAATTGATTGATGGCTTTGAATATGAGGGCGAGGGAAGCCAACAGGATATTCGTTGGGATACCGAAATGCGGGGTTTTGGCGTTCGTATTTATCCAAGCGGCATTAAATCTTTTATCCTGTCTTACCGGCAAAATGGCACGAAGCGGATTTACGTTATTGCCCAGTACGGTCAAATAACCTTGGAACAGGCCAGGGAGCTCGCCAAGAAGCGTTTTGGGGAAATTGCCGACCGCAGAGACCCCTTACTTGAAAAACGCGCCACAAAGAAAAAGCACGAATGGACGGTTAAACGGGCGTTCGAGGATTTTCTTAAACATTATGCTCAGAAAAGAAACAAGCATTGGCAGGAAACCGAGCGGATATTTACAAAGGATGTTTTACCAAGTCTTGAGGTCATGCCCATCGATGAAGTTAAAAAGGACGATATTATTAAAATCCTGGATAAAATCCGGGATCGTAATTCCGGCATTATGGCGAATCGTACCCTGGCGCACATAAAGAAGTTCTTTCAATGGTGTTTGGAGCGTAACCTGATTGAATTCTCGCCCGTCATGGGTATTGGCAAACCAGCCGGAGAAGTAGAGCGTGACCGCGTATTACACGATTACGAGATTAAGGAAATATGGGATGCGGCGCAGGAAATGGGCTTTCCATTTGGATATTGCATCCAATTCCTAATCCTGACTGGTCAACGGCGCGGCGAAGTCGCCGCTATGCGTTGGGAAGATTACAATGAAGAAGAAAGGCTTTGGACGTTGCCAAAGGAATTTACTAAAACCAATCGGCAACACGAAGTTCCCATATCCGATCTTTCCGCTGATATTATTGAATCCTGCCATACACTCTTGTTGGGTGATTATGTTTTCACCAGTGCGGGGGATAGGCCGTTTGAGAATTTCTCGCGCGATAAGGAATTGCTGGACGACATGATTAACGCTAAACGTAAAAAGAATAAGCAATTTCCAGCCCCGATGCAGCCATGGCGTATTCATGATATACGCCGCACGGTGGCAACTGGAATGGCCAAATTGGGCGTTGCGCCCCATGTAGTGCA
Organism: Alphaproteobacteria bacterium; assembly: GCA_004295055.1. NCBI lineage: Bacteria > Pseudomonadati > Pseudomonadota > Alphaproteobacteria > Alphaproteobacteria bacterium. The sequence goes on from SHNJ01000017.1 coordinate 111,479, forward strand.
AAAGGTTCAAAACCATTCCACCGGTGCGATCAGCGGCATTGCTGCCATCTATAACAGATACGAATACGCAGACGAGAAGCGTGAAGCCCTGGATCAATGGGCCGCGCAAGTCCAAAAGGTTTTAAGCGAGAAAAGTGAGAAAAAAGACAAGAATAAAAGCGCGGCCTAGCCGCGCTGGCGATAGAATTTGATATTCAGGTTAAGTTCGCTTAACCTGTCGAAGATCGCTTAACAGTTTTGTTAAGCGTCCGGGGCTTAGTAACCCTCGTCACATAGCGGCCAATTGCATCTGGCCGAAACCAACGATGCTGCCTCTCCGTCCCATTATGGCCGGGAGGCGGCAGTGTATGTCCAAGCCTCGCGGCCAAAGAGTGTCGCGCCGTCTATGTGCGGTTACTAACTCCCGGTCACCAGAGAATTATCTCTGGTGGCCTTTTAGTTTTTGGGCGTTAGGGGATGGCATGTTTACGGTTTGGCTAGATAAGAAGTGGTGTATGTATTTTGATTCGTATGAAATCTTAGGCAAAGATAGTAAGGAATGGATTCTAACACACGGCACATGTAAGAAATGCAAAAGCAAACTATCTTTAGTAAAGCCCAATTGCGCCTGTAAGACTCTAAAGTCTGTAAGAGTTAGTAGTGATTACACTGACAAATTAAATGATATTTCCAGGATAGAAAGAAAAAGGGAAAGGGCCAGAGAAAGACAAGAAAACAGACTTTGGCATTTTCGAAGAAATGAAGGCCGTTATACTAAAAGCGATATCAAGGAATTATATTCTATTCAAGATGGACTTTGTTATTACTGTGGAGTTTCATTAAGGGACGACAATCACAAACCAAAATTTGAAATTGATCATATGGTTGCCCTTGCGGATGGCGGTTCGGAATGGCCTGACAATCTCGCTTTAGCGTGTAGACGTTGTAATCAAGATAAAGGAATGGGTTCGGAAAGAAGGCTGCGTAACAATTTGTATAAAAATTGTGATAGAGCCGTAATTAAAGAGGCCGTTGAAAGGTCTAAGAGGGCGCTACCATTTAAAAAGCTATTAGCTGATAAAAGAAGAAAAGAGTTCGAGGATACATATTATTTTGAAGGAAGTGCCTTTTCCTTATTTAGTAAATTTCTTCCTGCGGACTCGGAAATCAGCAAATACGAGTTGCAAGAAATAATATCAAACTTACTAGATCATATAGATAGCATCATTCTTAAGAATGGTTTTAGGAAATCAATTTCTAAACTTCTGAAAAAAGAGAAAATATTGCGCACAACTTTGAGAGTAATAATTATTGAGGCGATATATGAATTAATGAAGAGTTCTTATGGCGATAATGCTGATTTTAAGAAAAGATTCGATTTATCAGACTCGTTGGGATGGAATTGTGGAGTTTATTTGTCTGAGGACGAAGCACCCAATTATTACATTGATGATCAGTTGTGCGGGGGTAGTGGGGCGGTCAAGAATTTTAGGAAATCTGTAGTTGATTATATTATCAGCCCTTTAGAGAACAGAAGCGGTGTATTGCTAAACTTTTACAAGCTTTGTGTAGATTGTACTCAGGCTAAGGTTAGAAAATAATCAAATATGGCCTATAAGGCCTTATTTTAATAAAGATGTAGCTCAAATTATTAAAATATCCCCTGTTAGTAAGACTAGAGTTAAAATCTAAATCTAACCATGCTAACTTGTCATTTGTAAACACTAGTTGACAAAATGGGGCTTATCAAGGTGGTACAATTAAATTTTAAAGGAAAGCCATTTGTTCAGAATTTTCATTTAACTGTTCCTCACCATGAATTGATTCCGAACAAAAAAGCAAGTCTAACTGAAAAAATCAGCCTCCATGATAATCTAGTTATTCATGGGGATAATCTTAAAGCTTTGAAAGCTTTGTTACCCACTTACGCCGGCAAAGTAAAATGTATCTACATCGATCCGCCATATAATACGGGCAATGAGGGTTGGGTTTATAATGATAATGTCACCTCTCCTATGATGCAGGAATGGCTCGGAAAGGTTGTAGATAAAGAGGACTTAACACGCCACGATAAATGGTTGTGTATGATGATGCCTAGACTGCGATTGCTAAGAGAACTATTGCGTGATGACGGGGTAATATTTATTAGTATTGATGATAATGAAGTTACTCATTTGCGCCTTTTGATGGATGAAATTTTTGGTGAACTAAACTTTGTATCTCATATAGTAGTTCAATTAAATCCTAGAGGGAGGACGTTAGATAGATACTTAGCTAAAACACACGAATATATTTTGGTGTATGCAAAAGATATCAATCAAGCTGGACTAGTATCTATTCCTAAGACTGAAGAAGCCCTTGCAGAATATAAATATTCGGAAGGGAATCTGAGGTATAGATTATTAGAATTGAGAAATAGAAATCCAGTCTTTAATAGATCTAATAGGCCTAATCTATATTATCCATTCTATGTTAATTCTAAAGATGGCTCTATCTCCATAGAAAAGAAAAAAGGATTTGATATAGAAGTATATCCTCTCAATTCTAAGGAAGAAGAAGGGTGCTGGACATGGGGGCAGAAGAAAGCCGCTAGTTCCTTACACATGCTTGTTGCTAAACAAGTAAATACAGGGGCTTGGAGAGTTTTCAGAAAAGATTACGTTCCAGATGAGGGGGCCCTAACAAAGGCCAAATGTTTATGGATTGAGAATGATATTAATAATGAAAACGGAAAAGAAATTCTTCGTCAGGTGTTTGGAGGTGACTCTCCTTTTGATTTTCCTAAATCAATTGAGTTGGTAAAGAAATGCGTCCAATTGTCGACATCCTCAGATGAAGAAGATATTGTACTCGATTCTTACGCAGGATCTGGAACAACCGCGCATGCTGTTTTGTCTCTTAATAATGAGGATAGTGGAAATCGTAGATTTATAGCCATAGAATGTGAGAATTATGCTGATAGCGTAACCGCAGAAAGAATAAGGAGAGTTATAAAAGGCATACCGACCGCAAGAAATCATGATTTACAAAAAGGATTGGGCGGTGGTTTTAGTTATTTTGACCAAGGTAATGCCTTGGCGGAAGAGAATCTTTTAGAGGGCAAAAAGTTGCCATCATATGAAGAATTAGCAAGATATCTATTTTTCACTGCTACTGGTGAACAATGGGAAGAATCTCGACTCAATCATAAATCTAATTTTATTGGAGAGTCAAGCAATCACCTTGTGTATTTGTTTTATAAGCCTGATCTAGAATATTTAAAATCTACCGCTTTTACGCTAGATCGTGTTGAGGCTTTAGGTGAGTATAAAGGTAAGAGAAGATTGGTATTCGCGCCTACTAAATATCTTGATCAAGAATATTTAGACCGCTTCCGTATAGATTTTTGTCAGTTACCATTCCAAATATATAAACGAATGGAATAAGATATGGAATTAAAGGAGTATCAACGCCGTTCGTTAAAGCAGGTTGAGAATTATTTAATTAACCTGAAAGATTGTTATGGGCGCGTTAAGCAAAACAAAGAGCTGGCAGATTTTGATTTTGCAGAAATGGCCTGGAAGAAAACAGCCAGCGTCAAGAGATATAACAGTAAACAGAATGGATTGGGGCATTCAATACCAAATTTTTGCCTTAAGATACCGACTGGTGGAGGTAAAACCTTACTAGCGACTAAAGCAATTGATCTGGTTAATACTCACTATAGGCAACAAAAAACCGGGCTTGTGCTGTGGGTAGTGCCATCAACCCAGATATATAATCAGACTTTACGAACACTAAAAAATAAAGATCACCCTTACCGCCAACAACTAGATCTTTCTTCAGCTGGAAGAACTAAAGTTATTGAAAAGGGAGAAAAATTTACACCTTTAGATTTATCAGAAAATTTAATTGTTCTATTATTAATGCTACCCTCTGCCGCGCGGCAAAATAAAGAAACATTAAAATTGTTTAGGGATAGCGGAGGATTTCAAGAATTTTTCCCTGGTGAAGACCAGCCCGATAAGCATGAAGAGTTATTAGCTAATATTCCCAATTTAGATTTCTTTGGTCAGGAGAAAGGGTTTTGGAAAAGACAAATCAAAACATCTATGGGGAATATTTTGCGAATAGTTAAGCCTATAATTATTCTTGATGAAAGTCATAAAGCTTATAGCGAAAATGCTCAACAAACATTATGCGGATTTAACCCTTGTATTATTATTGAATTAACAGCGACTAATAAAGACGATAGCAATGTACTGGTCGACGTAAAGGGTAGGGAGCTTGATCAAGAGCAAATGATAAAGCTTGATCTACATATTCACAATCGAGCCAATTTGGATTGGAAAGATTTATTGCTTGAAAGCATAAAAAAACGGGAGGATCTTGAACTATTATCCCAGAAAATGGAAAGCAATGTGGGGAATTATGTAAGACCCATTATGCTAATTCAAGTTGAACGAACCGGAAATGATCAGAGAGATGATAGAAAAGTAATACATTCGGAGCAAGTAAAAGAGTATTTGATTAACACATACGGTATTCCATCTGACCAAGTTGCAATTAAAACCAGTACAAAAGATGATTTAAAAGAAATTGATGACACTGGCGGTTTGTTAGAGAGAAGTTGCCAGGTGCGTTACATTATAACAAAACAAGCCCTCCAAGAGGGTTGGGATTGTTCTTTTGCATACATCCTCACCATTCTTACTAATGCTGGCTCTGAAACCGCACTAACACAATTAGTCGGGCGTATTTTACGACAACCTTATGCTAGAAAATTCTCGGATGAATATCAACCTCTGAACGAAAGTTATGTATATACTTTTCAGCAGCAACCCAGTGCATTGTTAGAGCAAATTAGAAAAGGTTTTGAGTTAGAAGGTTTAGGAGATTTAGGTTTAAGAATTTCAAGAGATGATATTAATCAGATAAAACCTGAGATAGTGCCTAAAATAAGGGAGAGATTTAGGGATTCTGCTAGCACTATTGCTTTGCCGTATTTTGCAAAAAAAGATGGCAAGAACTGGCGACCAATTAGTTATGAAATGGATATTTTAAGTCAAATTAATTGGGGGCAGGTTGATTTGAATCCTCTTTTTAATCTACAGCTTAATGCAAGAGAAAGATTGTCCCAAGATTTAAGAGTTAATCTCAACAGAGATTTGATAGGAAATGAAGAGTTAATTAGCTGGAGTGGAGAGGCTAGTATAATAAAGGAGCGACTCAAATACGACCCCGCTCTTATTGCTAGACATTTGGCTGAAGATATTCTTCCTAATCCTTGGGTTGCGTATGATATTTCCAAATCTATTTTTGAGGTTCTAAAGTCCAAGTTTGATGAAAGCAGAATATTAGATGAATTTATTTACATTATACAGGCCACTAAGAATCATCTTTCGAATGAGAAAAACAGACTTGCAGAAGATATTTTCAAAAAGTCTTTGAAGGAAGAAACAATTAATTTCGTTGTAATTAGCAATGGCTTGTTTGACATCACAAAGCCCATTAAAACTAAGGATACGAAGCGTTTAACAAATAACAAAGCTTTGCCTATTCAGGCTTCTTTATTTGATGCTGTTATTGAAGATGATTTTAATCAAGACGAAAAAGAGTTTGTGTGGTTTCTAGAAGAACAGCAATCGCTTTTCTGGTGGTATAGGAATGTGCCTAGACAGGGCTACGCATTACAGGGATGGCAAAAAGGAAGAATATATCCAGATTTTATATTCACTGTAGAGGAGGACTCTCAGCCGGATGGGAAAGTGTATGTTGTGGAGTATAAAGGCGTTCATTTAAAGGGTAACGAGGATACCTCCTATAAGCAGGCCGTATTTGAAATTTGTAATGATGCCGCAATGAAAGAGATTGACTTCAAAACGCTGGATAAAGCATTTAAAAATAGAGCAATCCAATTTGAAGTTGCTTATGGGGATGAGTGGCAACAAAAATTCAGGCAACTGTTAACATAAAATCACAATTTATTCTTCATCTACTAAAATCCAACTTCTTTGTAGTGGGATTTCAGCCTGTATTTCAGAAGGGAGTTTTTCATAAACCTCTTGAATCTCTTGAACTAATTTTTGATCATTCCAAAGTCTAATTTGAAAGAAATTACGCCTAGCTTCTTCAATAACAGTAGGTTTAAATCCTCCCCAGGATACTAGTAAGCCATGGTCTGCTTTAAACTTCTGCATAACACCTTGAAGTTGATCTAGAATCTCTCTTCCAACTGCACCATCACCAGATTTAACCTGGACACAGATTCTGGGGTGTTCAAAACCCATAACCCCTCTTGCGGCAAGAATGTCTACGCCGCCATCTGCTCCTTCGGGACATAAATCTGTTTCATAGCCTTTGGCTTTCAGAACAGCCTCTACCAATTTTTCCATATTTCTGCCGCGAAACTTCCTTCCGATAAAGTCGCTTAATTGATCGGCGGCCAAATCATAGAGTCCTAAGCCAGATTCACTTGGTATATCTTTATTGCTATCGGGGATTTTGTCTTTTGTGTTGGGTCGCGTAATCATTCTTTTAATACGAGCTTCCGCATCATTTCTATCAACTTTAAAAACAGTTTGAATCGCACCAAACGAATATTTCAGATCTGAGTCAAATTTAGAGCGCAAGATAGGTTCGGGAAGCCATTCCACTTTTCTACAGTGCCTCATATCCTCTGGGTTATCTGCCTTATAAAAATAATCTCCTACTACTTTGCCAAATGCAATAGCAGGTTGATTTTTGAGTGGTAATGCAATGGTGTCACCAATTTTTATACCACTTAGAAAAGCCCATATTTGATTCGCGTGATTATTTATGCGGCCAGATTTATTATTGGAATATACTTCAGCCAGTGTCCGCTTTAAGTCATCTTTTGTTTTGAATTTAGCAAGATCAGGCATTTCACCCCAGCCAATAAAAGAAAGATTATCTTTTAATGCTTTATCTTCTCTTTCGCCTTTTCTTCCAGCACGTACAACCCAGATCGTCATTATTTGCTCCCCCAAAAAGAACTAAATCTTCCAACGAATAGTACCGCAATTACACTGTGTATATTTTTCATTCTGGTTAATCGCTTCCCAAATAGGTTTCTTACAAGAGCCACAATAGAAAAGTTGAATAGTGGTTTCACACGAAAGAATAAATTCTTCGGCTTCCTCTTTAGTAACTGGCTTGCCATGACTTCCTCTATTT
>SHNJ01000018.1 GCA_004295055.1 Alphaproteobacteria bacterium
AAGGCGATGCGCGCCGCGAATAACAAAGTCATTTATTTTGCCGGTTATAAAAATTCGGAAGATCGTTTCAAGCCAAATGAAATTGAATCTGCGGCGGATGTTGTCGTCTGGGCCAATGATATTGGCGATGCAATTAGACCATCGCGCGCGCAGGATCGCACGTTCAAAGGCAATATTGTGCAGGCGATGCAGCAGCACCACGATTTATTAGATGGCGCGCATAGAATTCTATGCATCGGTTCGGATCGCATGATGGCCGCGGTAGCGGCGGCGCGTCATAAGGAACTGAAAAATTATTTGCCTGGCGCGCACATCGCCATTGGATCGATCAATTCCCCGATGCAGTGCATGATGAAGGAAATATGCGCGCAATGTATTCAGCGCCATGTCGATCCCAAAACGGGCAGGGAAGAAATTGTTTTTTCTTGTTTCAATCAGGATCAGGACCTTGATCGGGTCGATTGGAAATGTTTGAACGAACGCCTGGCGCAAAACGGCGCACAGGAAAAATTGACAGCGAGTTGGATTAAGAAATTAATGCAGGCTTAGCGATATGTCGGCCATTTTGAATTCGGCCGGTTTAATCAGCTGATTCGAGCAAACCGTGATTTTATACAGCTTGCCTTCGATATTTTTTTCCCAAAATTTTAGGAATTTAAACAGGACAGGGAATTTGGGCGCGATGTCCAATTCCTGCCATAAAAACGTTTGTAGTAGGCTAGGGTAATCCGGCAAATGATATAATATTTCAGCGGTAGTTAGCCGGTAATCTTTAAGTTGTTTCTCAAGTTCGCTCATATACAGCCTTACTTATATATTATTCTATTTTGCCGTCATTTTGGTAAAAAATGTCTTAATTATCATAGTCTTAGTTAAAATTGTTTAGCAATTGCGGCAAGTGACTCAATTTTCTTTGTTTTTTGCGGGGTATATCGGAGCTTGGCGCGCATAATTCAATTAATTGCCTTAGTTTTTAAGTCTCCAATAGTTTGGCTATGATGCTTTGGGTTCTATTGGCTTGTGTCAGCATCGCAATCCCTGCCTGTTGTACTATTTTCTGTGACGTATACTCGGTCATTTCTTTTGCGACATCTAGATCGGCGATAGAGCTGCGAGCGCCTTCGTAATTTTCAAGCATGGTGGCGACATTATCCTGAACCTTTTCCAAACGATTGATATTGGCGCCAACGCCGGTGCGGAATAAGGTTAGTTGATCCATCGCACGTTTAATCGATTGCTCGGCCCGTTTCGCCGCGCCGACGGAATTGATCATGCTATATTCAAGCTGCTGATCAAGCGAATTTAACCGTGTGGATCCCAGGCGATAGCTGATATTATTAATTGTAGCGGCATTATTTCCAACACGGATAGATCCTTCTTGGCCGACAACGGAAATATTTATGCCTGTATCCACGGTATCCAGTTGCCGGACCAAAATATCCAGGCGGCCATCGTGATTCAAATCGGCGATGGCGATACTGGTTGCAATCGTACTGCCCATAGTTTGCGCCAACACGGTAGAGCCAAAAGTAAAGTTTCCGGTGCCTGTGACATAGCGCAATTGAAATGGATCCTCGCCTGTGGGTGCCCACAATATGTCTTGCAGTCCGTCGGCATTTAAATCCGCCACATTCAGCAACATTTCTCCCACGCCGCCAGCGGCGTATTGCGATTGTGCGCCTGTCAACGCGCCAGCGGAATTGGCGATAAAGAAAGCAGTAGCGGTAAATGCGCCCTGCCTACCGCCTATTGCAATGTCCAGAAATCCGTCATTGTTCATATCCACAAGCTGGGTGTTTCTAATTGTCGCAGCGCCAGCAACAACGGTTATGGCCCCGTTGGCAAAGCTGGCGCCTGTGCCGATAGTGCTTTGAACTTGGGTAGTGCTGTTGAATACCAAGTCCATAATTCCGTCATTATTTAAATCGCCGGCGGTAATGCCGGTGATTGTTATGCCGGCATTATAAGATGTGGAAGTAAATCCGCTGCCATTGCTTAGATGTATGCGGTAATTAGTGCCTGCCGATGCAGTCACTAAATCGCTTTTTCCATCGCCATTGACATCGATTACGGTTAATCCAACGGTACCTGCTAGGCCTGCTGCGATTTGGGAAAAGCTGTTGTTGCCGTTATTTTGGTAGACAACCGTCGTTAAGGCCGTGCTAACAGCAATATCTGCTATGCCATCCCCGTTAAAGTCGCCGGTTACAACATTGTTGGCGGCTATACCATTAACAACGGTTGTGGCTGTTTCAAATGTGCCGTCGCCACGGCCTAAAGCCAGATTAATTGTGCTGGTGGCGCTAGTTGCATAAATCATATCGTTGATTCCGTCGCCGTTAAAATCGGCAACAGCAATGGTGCCACCGCCGGTGGCGGTAATAGAAGCGGATTCGGTAAAATCGATGGTTCCGCTGTCAAACAAAGCGGTTCCGGCGAAAGTGGTGGATTTGGAAAGACGTGTTATTTCCGATTTAATCTGCTGATATTCGGTATCCAGCATGCCGCGTTCGACCGCTGATATATTTCCTCCCTGCGCCTGAGAGGAAAGAGAACGCATGCGGACCAGCATTTCTTGCACTCTTTGATAAGCGCCTTCGGCGGTCTGTAATAAAGAAGTCGCTTGTTGGGCATTAATGCTGTTATACCGCAAGCTTACCAATTCGCTGCGAATGCGCGAGGATATGGCGATGCCAGCGGCGTCGTACCGGGCCGATGGAGCATTTTGTCCTGTCGACAAACGGGTCAGGGCGCGGTCCAGCGCATTTTGCGAACGTTGCAGCGATCGCAAGGCAATGGTCGAAGCTTGGCTGGTGCTAACCGTCAGCGGCATTATTTAACCCCCTCGCTGAGTTCCAGAAGTTTGGCGATGATGCTTTGGGTTTTATTTGCCTGCGTCAGCATCGCAATGCCCGCTTGCTGCATAATTTTCTGGGCCGTGTATTCGGTCATTTCCCGCGCCACGTCTAAATCCGCGATGGCGCTACGGGCGCCTTCCTGGTTTTCAAGCATGTTGGCGATGTTGTCTTGCGTTTTTTCAAGACGGTTGATGGATGCGGCCACGGAACTGCGGAACAATCCTAATTGGTCTATCGCACGCTTAATTGATTGTTCAGCGCGAAGGGCAGTGCCTCGCGAGTTGATCATGCTGGTGCTCATTTGATAATCCAGCACGTTCAAATTCATACTGCCGGTGCGGAAAGCAACGTTGTTGCTGGTTCCAGAAGCGCTGCTGACACGAACAGATCCCTGCAATCCTGTAGTGGAAGTGTTCATGTAAACGATGACTTGCGTGTTGGTGCGTACAATTGCGTCCACCAATCCGTCATTATTTAAGTCGCGCATTACTATGTCGTTTTGTCCGGATGCGGAAGTAACGCTTTGGTAAGAACCATAGTTCCAGCCGCCATAGCCCTGGCGGAAGCCGAAGTTGGCGCCGGAGTTGCTGGAAATCAAGTCCAGGTATCCGTCACCATTGATATCATAAGCGTAATTGGCGCGTTGTGATGCAGCGCCCATGCTGATGCTGACTCCGGCGGCAAAGGTTCCGTTGCCGGTATTGCGCAAATACCATAAATTGCCTGTATCGCCGACAACAACGTCCAAGAATCCATCGCCATCGATATCGGACAGAGAGCTAAATCGGGCGGATCCGGTTATGGCGCCGCTGGCGGCTCCGGAAGTGAAATTTCCGCCGCCGTCATTCTGCATGACGATAAATTGACCGGCGGTATTGTTGATAGCAAGATCTAAAATACCATCGTTGTTCATATCGCCTGCCACCATCGAACTGGCGGTAATCGATTGGATAAAAGTGGCATTGCTGAAATTCAATCCGGTGCCGTCATTCAGCCGGATGCTAATGCTGGTGCCGCTGGCAATCGCATAATCCAGCTCTCCATCCCCATTGAAATCGCCGGTAACAATGTTGGTTGCACCGCCAGCAATGATTGTTCCTATTGCAAATGTGCCGTCGCCATTGTTCAGGGCGGTTACCGCTCCATTAGTGCCATTGGCAAGGATATCCATTCTTCCGTCGCCATTAAAATCGCCGACAGTGACGTTAGTCATTACGGCGCCTAATCCCATATTGATGGCATAGTCGCTGGTGGTATTGAAAGTGCCGTCGCCAAGCCCTAAAAATACCCGCACGCCTGTAATGGCGTTGCTGGTGGTGATCATGTCCTTGATGCCGTCGCCGTTGATATCCGCAAAATCGTAATCCATGGCGGCGACGATATCGGTCGGCGTATAAGTTACGCCCGATGCAAAGCTGATATTGCCTGCGGCGAACAGATCGTTTTGATTGAACTTGACACTGCGCGCAAGACGCGCCATTTCCGATTTCAGCGCCTGATATTCAGTGTCCAGCATTCCCCGTTCGGTGGATGATAAATTGGAACTTTGCGATTGCGTTGCCAGCGACCGCATGCGATTTAAAATTTCGCCAGCGCGTTGATAAGAACCCTCGGCAATTTGCAGCATGCTGACGGCTTGTTGTGCATTTTGCTGGTATTTCTGCAAGGCGACAATTTCACCGCGAATGCGCGACGATACGGCGATTCCAGCGGCATCGTACCGCGCCGATGGAGCGTTTTGCCCAGACGATAACCGCGCCAACGCACGCTCCATCGAATTTTGCGAACGCTGCAACGCGCGCAAAGCGATGGTGGATGTTTGGTTGCTGTTAATCGTCAGCGACATTAGGCAACGCCTCCTTTCAGCAGCTCTGCTACCATATGCTGCGTTTTAGAAGCTTGCGAGAGCATCGCGATCCCGGCTTGGACCATCATTTGCTTGGATGTATAAGATGTCATTTCTGAGGCCACATCCAAATCGGCAATTGAACTACGGGCTCCTTCCTGACTTTCCATGGTAGTTGCAATATTATCTTGGATTTTCTCCAATCTATTAATCGCAGCGGCCACGCGCGTGCGGTGTAGAATAAGGGTTTCTAACGCTTTCTTAATCGCAGTTTCAGCGCGTTTGGCGGCGCCTATGGAGCTGATCATGCTCCATCCCAGATTGCTCGATTCCAATGCACCGGTGGTAACGCCACCAACACGGAAATCAACATTATTGGCGCTTCCCGCAAGGCCGCTGACGCGCACAGAACCTTCCAGGCCTTGCGTAATCGTGTTCATTAGCACGCGCACACGTTGGTTGGTTCCATCCACCAACACCATATCCAAACGGCCATCGCGATTTAAATCGCGACCAATGATCGCGTTGCCGGTGGCATAACCTGTGACAGTTTGGAATGATCCAAACACGCCAGGCGTGCTGCCCTGGAACCAACCAAAACCGCTAAATCCATCGCCGCGTGTCATAATGTCGATGACGCCATCGCCATTCATATCTCCTAGCAGAATATTATTGACGCCAGATCCGGTCGACATGCTGACATAAGAGCTCCATCCTCCTTGTCCATCGCCATAGGCAATACGAACGGTATTAAATGTGGCCAAAACCAAATCTATTTGTCCGTCGCCGTTGATGTCATTCAGTTGATAATCGTTGGCGCCGAATCCCACCGCGGCACTGACGGCGCCAGCCGAGAATCCGCCGCTGGATGATTGAATGAATGTTTGCAAACGATTATCGCCGAACATACTGGCGGTAACGATATCCATTTTTCCATCGTTGTTCATATCAGCGAGACGCACGCTGACGTTAGCAATAGTGGCGGTTAAGGTTTGTGTATTGGTAAAGTTGCCATTTCTATAACTCCAAATTGCAATGTTTCCGTTAGTAGTACCGATGATTTCCGCGATGCCATCGCCGTCTAAATCGCCAACGGTCAAACTGTTAGATGCATTGCCACCAGCGGTGAAGGTCGCGAGAGTCGAGAAAGTTCCATCACCATTGCCGGTCATCACCAAAATGTTGTTGGTATCAGTAATGATTAAATCGCGCTTGCCGTCGCCATTTACATCGCCGCTTTCTATGGCGCTGACTGCCGTGGTTACGGCAATGGCAACAGCGGAAGCAAACGTGCCGTCGCCAATACCGGCGTATAAATAAACCTGACCGCCGGTGTTGCGCATAATCATGTCGTCGATGCCATCACCGTTGAAATCGGCAACTTCGGCGTCGGTGGCGAATGCGCCACTGGCATAATCAGTCGCGCTGTTGTTAAAGGCGATGCTGCCGGTATCGAACAATCCATTGCCATTAAACCGGGTGCTGGCGGCCAATCGGTTCATTTCCAGTTTCAGTTGTTGGTATTCGGTATCCAGCATACCGCGCTCGACGTTGGACAGATTGCTGCTTTGCGCCTGCGCTGCGAGCGAGCGCATGCGCATCAACATGTCGTTGATCCGTTGATAGCTTCCTTCAGCAACCTGCAGCATGCTGACGCCTTGTTGTGCATTTTGCTGGTATTTTTGCAAAGCGACAATTTCACCGCGAATGCGCGACGATACGGCGATTCCAGCGGCATCGTACCGCGCCGATGGAGCGTTTTGCCCAGACGATAACCGCGCCAACGCACGCTCCGT
>SHNJ01000019.1 GCA_004295055.1 Alphaproteobacteria bacterium
CGCCGGTAAAAGATTTTTATTTGCTTGGCGTGCGCTGGCAAGTGATCGACACGCCTGGCCACACCATCGGTCATGTGGCGTTTTATATTCCGGAATTAAAGGCGTTGTTTTGCGGCGATACGTTATTTGGCCTTGGCGTTGGCGGCATATTCGAAGGCACATCGACGCAAATGTGGCAATCCCTGGCCGCGCTGAAATCTCTGCCGGACGATACGAAGATTTATTGTGGGCATGAATATACGCCGGCTTTCGCGCCGCTGGCGGCACGGCTGGAACCGGAACGCAAAGACATCAAAGATTATATCGCCAGCGTTAAACAAAAACGCAGCAAGGGCGAACCCAGCGTGCCGTTTCTAATGGCCACCGAACGGCAATTTAATCCGTATTTACGAGCCGATGATCCGGTGATGCAGGAATTGATGGGCCTTTCCGGCGCAAAACCAGCAGAAGTATTTGCTAAGCTATATTCGATTTCGGAGTAGTTAAAACCCTAACTATGCCGTTGGCTTTTTGCAATTTTCTGCGCATTCCGGTGCTCACGTACTTTAACGTACGCTGCGCTCCGGTTCTCAAAAATCACAAAAATCCTTAGGCCTAGCGGGTTTTTATTGTACGGTTTGAATTTTTTCGCGGCCAATCAATGGCGCGGCGACAATCAACGCCCCGCCAAGAAACAACGACCAGGAAAAAGTTACATCGGTAACAAGTACGATCAAAATCGCCGACAGCAGCGGAATAAAATAAGCGCAAAAGGCCAGCGCCTGATAATCGCCTTTTTTAATGCCATATTCCCAGAATAAATAAGAAATCGGCACCAATCCAAATACCAGCAAATAAGCCCAATTTTCCGGCGTCAAAACCACTAATGGACTGCCCGATAAATAATACAATCCGAAACTGATAAGCGAATAGATTAAAAACGGTCCGCCCTGAACGCTGGATTTTTCATTTTGATAGAATTTGCGCATATAAACCTGATACACTGCCCAAAACGTGCCGCCGAGAAACGCCAGAATATATCCAAGCGCATATTCTTTTTTCCAGGCGAACCCGGCATCGCCCAGCAGAATGACCGCGCATCCAATCGCGCCGGATACAATGCCGATATAATGTCGCAAATATAATTTTTCCTTATTCGCCCACGCGCCCAGTAAAATCACGTACACTGGCCAAACATAATTGATCATGTTGGCTTCGGCCGTTGGCGCATGTTGCAGGGCGTAAATATAAACGCTTTGCGATAATAATATGCCGAGCAGGGTCAGTATCCAAACGCCAATCGGATGTTTGAATTGCGAAAAAAATCCTTCGCCGCGAACGATCGACGCGAACGATAAAACAATGCCGCTTAACAAAAACCGGAATCCCAGCATGAAAAACGCCGACATTGGCCCGATCAGAACGATCAAAAGCGGCGTTAACGACCAGATGGGGATCGCCGATAGGCCGACAAGAGTATTATTGGTTTTTTGATTCAAGGCCTAGACCATATATTGCCCACCGTTGATATCGAATGTCGCGCCATTGACGAACGACGATTTGTCCGATGCCAGCCATACCACCAAATCCGCCACGTCTTCCGGCGTGCCCAGGCGGTTTGCGGGAATTTGCGCGACGATTTTTTGCAAAATTTCCGGCGCGACCGCTTGCACCATTTCGGTATTGATATATCCGGGCGCGACCGCGTTCACGGTAATGCCCTTTGCCGCCGATTCCAGCGCGAGCGAGCGGGTGAATCCCAGAATGCCGGATTTGGCGGCGGAATAATTGGTCTGGCCAAATTGACCCTTGCGGCCATTGACCGAACCGATATTGATAATCCGGCCCCACGACCGCGTGCGCATGCCTTCGATCACGTTGCGGCACATATTGAAACAGCTGGTCAAGTTGGTTTCGATGACTTTCTGCCATTGGTCCGGCGTCATTTTATGCAACGTCGTGTCTTGGGTAATGCCGGCATTATTGACCAGAACTTCGATGGGGCGTTTCAAATCGGCCTCGATTTTGGCGACGCCATTCTTGCACGCATCGAAATTGCCGACATCCCATTTGAATACATGGATCCCGGATTCTTTGGAAAATTTCTGCGCGGCTTCATCGTTGCTGTGATACGTCGCCGCCACCACATGCCCATCGGCCTTTAAATATTTGCTTAATGCCGCGCCAATGCCGCGCGTGCCGCCAGTGACTAATGCTAAACGTTGGGTCATCTTGTTCTCCTTCTTTTCGTGGCTTCAAGCGCGCTAAGCTTACTAAGGCTCCATCCGCCGACGGTATGATCGCGACTTTCCATTTGGTTAATCGCATAATCTATGGCTCCGGCGCTGACATTGCAACAATCGGCAATTGCACCGCATATAACAATTCGTGTAGCGTTCAATCGTTTCGGCTTGTGGCCTTTCATAACGTATATTTCCGCGCGGATACGTTTAGCATCGGCGCGGGTTGCCATGTGAATACGTACATATTCCAATGGAAGTTTTAATGCCTTGCTAACGCCTTTGGCAATAGCCTCATGAATATGTTTTTTACGCGGGCCGAGGATGGAAATCGGTGGTTTCGCCGGAAAAATAATATTGATCGATGGCATTATACGGCCTCCACACACATCGCGATACCCATGCCGCCGCCGATGCACAGCGTGGCAAGGCCGCGTTTGGCGGAACGTTTTTGCATTTCATGCAATAACGTGACCATCACCCGCGTGCCGGACGCGCCGATAGGATGGCCCAGCGCGATTGCCCCGCCATTCACGTTCACGCGCGACAAATCCCAGCCCATATCCTTGTTCACGGCGCAGGCTTGGGCGGCGAATGCCTCATTCGCTTCGATTAAATCTAAATCAGATGCTTTCCAGGCCGCTTTTTCGAGCGCCTTGCGCGATGCCGGAATCGGGCCAGTACCCATGATGGTTGGATCAACGCCTGCGGTGGCCCAGGATGCGATCCGGGCCAGCGGTTTTAGGCCGCGTTTTTTGGCTTCATCTTCGGTCATCAATACAACGGCGGCGGCGCCATCATTCAGGCCGGATGCGTTCCCCGCCGTGACGGTGCCGGATTTATCGAAGGCAGGTTTTAATCCTTGTAATAATTCGGCGGTGACACCGGCGCGGATATATTCATCCGTATCGAACACCGTGTCGCCTTTTTTGCTTTTGATGGTGATCGGAATAATTTCATCCTTAAATTTACCGGCTTTTTGCGCGGCTTCGGCTTTGTTCTGGGAATTCGCCGCGAATTGATCCTGCATGTCGCGGGTGATCTGCCATTTCTGCGCGACGTTTTCGGCGGTAATGCCCATATGGTAATTGTTGAAAATATCGGTCAAGCCGTCTTTGATCATGGTATCGACAAATTCTAGCCCACCCATTTTCTGGCCTGCGCGTAAAAACGCACTGTGATGCGCAAGACTCATGCTTTCCTGGCCGCCAGCAACAACAATCTTCGCATCGTCATTGGCAATCGATTGCAATCCAAGCGCGATGGAACGTAATCCCGATCCGCAAACTTGATTGATAGTCATCGCGGTTTTTTCAACCGGAATTCCGGCAGCAATAGCGGCTTGACGCGCGGGGTTCATACCCTGACCAGCCGTTAAAATATTTCCCATGATCACTTCATCGACTTCATTCGCCGCAACCTTGGCGCGGGACAAAGCATGCTTGATCACTTCCGCGCCCAGTATATGGGCCGGGGTCGTGGCCAGCGTGCCAAGAAAAGATCCAATGCCGGTGCGGCAGGCGGAAACAATGACGATGGATTTGGACATGGGGAACCTCTTATATGTATCTGGAAAGCTAATCATTAAATAGTATAAAATTGGCCGATTTAAAAGAGAGAAATCATTATTTTATAATGGTTTAATTTAAGAATTGACAGAAGACATGATATGAATTAATCTTTTAAGGAAACAATAGGCTTTTGGATATGGATAATTACGTCACTAAAACTGGCCCTAACAATACATTTGATATGTACGAACCCAGCGATCCATCGCAGGTCGGCGCCAAAGAAATATTTCTAGGCTTGGTCAGGCTCGTGGGTCCTAAAGCGCAAACTGTTGTCAATAATCCGCGGCCATTTGCCAATGCTCAAATATTTTTTATCCATGGTGGTCCGGGGCTTGGCAAAACCCATTTGATGGAAGCCACCATCAACGCGCTTCTGGCGGTAAACGCCAATTTAGCCAAAAGAATAATGTATAGTAGGGGAAATTTTGCCTCTGATTATGCCCATGCCTCGACTGCGCTTTTTGAGATATATCACAGAGATACTCCCATTATAATGATTGATGATGTTTATAAAGAAAGACAATCGGTCAGAGAATTATCGCCATCAGATATCGAAGCCATGATGAATTTTGTCACCGGTGTTTATGATCGGCGCGCGCTGGTTATCATGACATCCAATTTTCCTTTGAAGGACGGCATTACCCAAAGAATTGCGGAAGTAGATAAAATTGGACGTACCACCAGCCGCTTGGAGGAAATTATGGCACGCTCCGGCGAAATTGAAGTCAGAGGTTCAGATTACCGAAAGGTGCTTGCAAAAGATAAGGCGGTCAATCCATTAGAGATGTTACGTGCTTTGGGTCAAGCAAGACCACCTAACTAACCGTTAATCCATTTTACAATCTTCGGCCAAATATCGCGGACTGCATAGGAACTGGCCATCAACCCGATATGCCCGGTTTCCGCCCATAAAATATTGCTGTGCAGCAAATGGCGTGCGACCGCTTCGGCCGATTTGGGCGGCACGATCCGGTCATTTTTCGGAATAATAATCAAAGTCGGTTTTTTAACCGATTTTGGGTCGAGGTTTTTGCCTAAAACCTTAAACTTATTTTTTCCAATCAAATTATCGCGGTACCAATCCCGCATACATTGCATCAATACTTTGTATGCAAGCGGCACTCCGTCATTGATCCAATCTTCCAATGCGACAAATTGCTCCATTTGTTTGGTGGCGGGTTCACTCGATCCCAGTTTTTGGAATTTACGCACCACCAGCATCGGATCTAAATCAAAAAACATCGATTGAATCAAATCGACGGGAATCTGGCCCAGTTTTTGAAATTGCGGCAAAATACG
>SHNJ01000020.1:0-8617 GCA_004295055.1 Alphaproteobacteria bacterium
GTTGCTTGTCCAAATATCTTTCAGATAAACCGGATTGCCGTCCTTGCCTGTGCCCAGCGGCTCTTTGGTTAAATCGATATTCATCGATCCGGCCAAGGCATAAGCGACAACCAACGGCGGCGAAGCGAGATAGTTCGCTTTTACGTGCGGGTTAATCCGGCCCTCGAAGTTGCGGTTGCCAGATAGAACGGAAACGGCAACGGTATCGCCTTCTTCGACGGCTTTGGCGATTGGTTCATCCAGCGGACCGGAATTGCCGATACAGGTGGTGCAACCGTAACCGACAAGATTAAATCCAAGCGCATCCAAATCTTTTTGCAATCCGGCGGCCGCCAGGTAATCGGTTACCACTTGGCTTCCAGGGGCCAGGGATGGTTTCACCCATGGCTTGGTCGAAAGACCTTTGGCAATCGCGTTGCGCGCAACCAAACCGGCGGCAATTAAAACCGATGGATTGGATGTATTGGTGCAGGATGTGATCGCGGCGATGACCACATGGCCATCTTCGATCGAATAATTTTTGCCGGCAACCGGGACCGATTTGCGTTCGGTACGGTTTGGCGCGAACATGCTTGGCAATTCTTTTTTGAAATTGACCGTTGCACTGGATAATGGCACGCGGTCTTGCGGACGTTTTGGTCCTGCCAGCGATGGTTCGACGGTGCCGACATCCAATTCCAGCGAATCGGTAAACACGGGATCGGCGGAATTTTTATCGCGCCACATGCCTTGCGCCTTGGCATAGGCTTCGACCAGCGCGATACGTTCCGGATCGCGGCCGGTGAATTCCAGATATTTGATGGTTTCGGCGTCGATTGGGAAGATACCGCAAGTCGCGCCATATTCCGGCGCCATGTTGGCAATCGTGGCGCGGTCGGCCAGCGATAAATTGTCCAAACCAGGACCGTAAAATTCGACGAATTTGTTGACGACGCCTTTTTTACGCAACATTTGCGTGACGGTCAGGACCAAATCGGTTGCCGTTGTGCCTTCGCGCAATTTGCCGGTCAATTTGAAACCGATTACTTCGGGAATGACCATCGATACGGGCTGGCCCAGCATTACGGCCTCGGCTTCGATGCCGCCCACGCCCCAACCCAAAACAGCCAGGCCGTTAATCATGGTGGTGTGCGAATCGGTTCCGACCAGGGTATCTGGATAGGCCAGCGGGGTATCGGACTTATCGTCCACCCAAACCACTTGCGCCAGATATTCCAAGTTTACTTGGTGGCAGATGCCGGTTCCTGGCGGAACGACGCGGAAATTGTCGAACGCGCTTTGGCCCCAACGCAGGAATGCATAGCGTTCATGGTTGCGGTCAAATTCCAATTTCACGTTTTTCTGGAACGAATCTTTGCCGGCATAATAATCGACCATGACAGAGTGATCGATGACCAGATCCACTTGTTTCAGCGGATTGATGCGGCGGGCATCGCCTTTCATTTGTACGATCGCATCGCGCATCGCGGCCAGATCCACCACTGCCGGAACGCCGGTAAAGTCCTGCATCAACACGCGGGCGGGGGAGAAAGCGATTTCGCGGTCGGATTTTTTATCTTTAAGCCATTGCAGCACGGCCATAATATCTTCGCGGGTGACGGTGCGGCCGTCTTCGTGCCGCAATAAATTTTCCAGCAGCACTTTCATGGAAAAAGGCAATTTGTCGATGCCGGTCAATCCGTTTTGCGCGGCGATGGTGAGATCGAAATATTTATATTTGCTTTTGCCAACTTTCAGGATTTGTTCGGCTTTGAAACTGTTACGCATGGGAGGGCTCCATTAGGGACTGCAGAAGATAAAATGATAATTAGAATTAGACTAAATACTGGCTTAGCAGGGGAAGGTTTAAAAAAGGGTAAAGAAATGGGTGCCAATATCAAGCATTCTTGCTATAACGAATCGAATTATTACGGGATTTCAAAGCAATATGCCACAATTAGTTGCTGAAAATTTGGTATTGCAGCGGGGTTTTACCCGGCTATTTGGCGATTTAAGCTTTTCCGCAGGAAATGGCCAAATTTTATGGCTGCAAGGTCCGAACGGCGCGGGTAAAACCAGCCTGTTGCGCGCGCTTGCAGGATTGCTGCCGTATGACGGCAATATAATCTGGGAAAATGCCGATATTCAATCGGATATGGCTGCTTATATGCGCGGCATATCCTGGCTTGGGTATGCGGATGGCGTGCGCGGCGAGCTGACAGTTTTGGAAAACGTGGAATTTTTGGGTGGCGCTGGCGATGTTATGGCCGCGCTACATTATTTCGGTCTTGAGAATTTTCTGGAAGTTCCCGCCCGGTTTTTATCGGCGGGGCAACGCAAGCGCATCGCCCTTGCGGCATTATGGATGCAACAGCAAAAACCGTTATGGCTGTTGGATGAGCCTTTGGCGCATTTGGATGAATCCGCGGCCAAACAATTATCGTCTTTATTATCCGCGCGGCAGAAAAATGGATTGATCACTGTTCTTGCGTCGCATCAGCCGTTGCCGGGTTTGAAATGCGATATCTTATCGCTGGGGGCACAAGGATGACGCTCCGAAATCATTTTAATTGTAATCAAAATTATTCCCTCCCCCCTGTGGGGAGGGTTAGGGTGGGGGGACTCAATATCTATACCCCCATCCCAGAAAATCTAAGCGCTAAGGCGCTAAGATTTTCTATCCTTCCCCACAAGGGGGAAGGAGGTAAAGAATGAGCGGTTTTATGGTCTTGTTGAAACGGGAGATTCAATTATCGCTGCGTCAAGCTGGCGATTTTGCCGCCGGGTTGACCTTCTTTTTGTTGCCGCCATTTTTATTCGCGCTTGGGTCGGGATTGGGCGCGGCGTTTGACATTACGCAAAGCCTGGCCATGGTATCGCTGACCTTCATGCTGGCATTGATCTCCGGGCTGGACCGGCTGCTGCGCGGCGACTGGCAATCGGGATGGTTCGACATTCTGCGGTTGCGGCCGCCACAATTGATTCTGGCGGTTTGGGCGAAGATTGCCGCCTTTGTTTTGTTGTCCGGCGTGCCGATGATTCTGATGGCGCCGTTAATTTTAAAATTCTTTTATGCCCAGAATTTTGCCCTGGCCGACCTATGCGCAGTTACGCCGGTATTGCTGTTATTCGCGGTCAATTTATCGATCTTGGGAATGATGATCGGATCGTTAAGTTTGGGTGCGCGTATGGCTCCCACATTAATCTTTATCTTGCTATTGCCTTTGTCGGTGCCGCTGTTTATTTTCACCATCGCGGCCGGCACCGCCATTTTGCAAGAACAAGCCTGGTTTCCCGCGCTGTCGGTATTGTTGGCGTTTTTTATGGCGGCGGCGATGGTGTGTCCGGTGATTACGGCTTATATTATTAAACATTTGGATTGATATGGTTAAACAACTTCACATTCTTGCCAATCCGCTTCGATTCGCCAAACTTGGCAACGCGATTATGCCGATTGCTTCGGTAATGGCGATTGCGGCTTTGGCGGTTGGATTGTATGGCGGCTTGGTGCTGGCGCCTCCGGATTATTTGCAGGGCGATGCGATGCGCATTATGTATGTGCATGTGCCGTCGGCCTGGATGGCGATGATGGTATATGCCGGCATGGCGTTGTGCAGCGCCGGTTTTTTAATCTGGCGGCATCCGGTAGCCGATTTTATCGCGCGCGGGGCCTCGCCGGTTGGCGCGTGCTTTACCGTCTGCGCGCTAATCACCGGCATGTTGTGGGGCAAACCGGCTTGGGGCGCGGCATGGGTGTGGGATGCGCGGCTGACATCGGTATTGATTTTATTCTTTTTATATGTCGGCCACATGATTTTATTGCAATCATTCGACGATATGCAAAAATCCAGCAAATTCGGCGCGATTTTGGCCATCATCGGCGCGATCAATTTGCCGATCATCAAATATTCGGTCGATTGGTGGAATACGCTGCATCAAACATCCAGCATATCCAGCCTGTCGCGCCTCGCGTCGCCCAGCATAACATTCGATATGCTGTGGCCGTTATTGATGATGGCGCTTGGATTCCTGTGTCTTGCAATCGCCCTGATATTGCGCGCGGCGCAAATTGAAATGGGCAAGCGCCGTTTGCTGATGGCCTATCAACGCAAGGTGTCGCATGGATAATTTTTTCGCAATGAACGGATATGGCGAATATATATGGACCGCGTATGGCGCGGTCGCGTTTATTTTAGGCGGCCTGGCGTTTCACTTATATAACCGCGCGCGGTGCATCGAAAATAAATTGGCGCAGTTGGAATCCGATGAAACCAAAGCATAAAAGGCTTATATATATTGTCGCATTATTGTGCGTGCTGGGCGCATCCGCCGGCCTGGTTTTATATGCCTTCCGCGACAATATGCAGTTTTTTTACTCCCCCACTGAAATTAAAACCAAAATTTTGGCGCCGGGCCAGATCGTGCGGCTGGGCGGAATGGTCGAGGTCGGATCGATTAAAAAAGTTCCGGATGGCATAGGCGCGAATTTCCGCCTGACCGATTTTGAAAATACGGTCGCGGTGGAATATCGCGGCGTTCTGCCGGATTTATTCAAGGAAAATTCCGGCGCGGTGGTGATTGGCGCGATGCGTGATGATGGCGTATTTGCCGCGCAAAGCGTTCTGGCCAAGCATGATGAAAATTACATGCCGCCCGAAGTCGCCAAATCCCTGAAAAAACCATCGGTTCCGCCGCATGAATAGAATTTTATACTGGGTTCCGGTTTTTATGTTCGCGGCCCTGATATTGGCGTTTATGGCCGCATTTTTGTCCGGCCGCGATCCATCCGCATTGCCATCGGTGTTGATCGATAAGCCGGTGCCGGAATTTGCAATGCCGGATATGCAGAATAAATCCATTTCCAGCAAAAATATTTTTCCAAATAACGTCACGGTGGTTAATTTTTTTGCCAGCTGGTGCGCCCCGTGCCGCGCCGAAACGCCGATATTGGCGGAGTTGTTTAAAAATAACGGCCTGCAAGTATTGGGCATTGCCTACAAAGATAAAATGGAACCATTGCAAGTTTTCTTGCGCGATACGGTGGGCGCGTACGATTTGGTTTTGCGCGACGATACCGGCCAATCCAGCATCGATTGGGGCTTGACGGGCGTTCCGGAAACTTTTGTGGTCGATGGCAAATCGCGCATACGCTATCACTATGCGGGTCAATTGACGCCGGTGCAGTTGCAGGAGATTTTAGCCATTGCCGACCATCTGTCGCGAGAGGAATAATATGCGCGCCGCCTTATTCGCCATTCTGTTATTCTTGCCGGTGATGGCATTCGCCGTGATGCCGGATGAAAAATTGTCCGATCCCGCGTTGGAATTGCGCGCCCAGGAAATATCGCGGCAATTGCGTTGCGTGGTATGCCAAAACGAAACTGTCGATGAATCGAACGCGCCGATTGCCGCCGATATCCGTAAATTGGTGCGTGCGCGTTTGACGGCAGGCGACACGGACCAACAAATTTTAGATCATATGACGGAACGATACGGCGAGTTTGTGCTGTTAAAACCGAAATGGAGCGCGCAAAACGCCGCCCTGTGGCTGGCCCCATTTCTGGTATTGATGTTGGGCCTATGTTTATTAATAAAACGCCGCGGTAAAAAGTAGAATCCATATTGCGTCTTGCGGCGTTCGCGTTAAACTATAGCGGTCGGATTCACATCCACCAAAAGGTTTCTCATGTACTCCATCGGCTTTTTACTGATTCAAATTCTGACCATTTATCTTTACCTGGTCATTGCCCAGGTTATCGTCAGCTGGTTGGTGGCGTTCAATGTCATCAATACGCGCAATAAATTCGTCGCCATGGCGATGGATTTTCTGGACCGCATCACCGAACCCGCATTGCGCCCGATCCAGCGCGTTTTGCCGTCGATCGGCGGGATCGATGTTTCGCCGGTGGTTTTGATTTTGCTGATCGTATTCGTGCAAAATCTGATCCGCGAATATTGGTTCGGATTTTATTAATTCATGCTGCCGTCCTGTTTTAAAATCGTATCCGCCGGGATCGAATTGGCGGTGCATTGCACCCCCAACGCGCGGCAGGAACGGATCGGCGACATAGTGGCGGATGCGGACGGCAATTACGCCTTGAAAATAGCGGTTACCGTTCCGCCCGAAGACGGCAAGGCGAATAAAGCGGTCATTGCTTTGTTATCCAAAAACTGGAAACTGCCCAAAACCAGCATTTCCTTGCTGCGCGGCGATACTTCACGACATAAAAAATTGTTAATCGCGGGATCCCACGACAAACTTTCAAAAATACTGGAACTCTGGTATGACAAGCGCAGTTAAATTGGAAAATTTTATGACCGCGCAAATCATCGATGGCAAGGCATTCGCCGAAAATTTAAAAACCAGGCTAACCGCCGAGGTGGCGTCCTTGCGCGAGAAACATGGGCTGATTCCAGGCCTTGCGACGGTGCTGATCGGCGCGGACCCTGCCAGCCAGTCTTATGTCGGGTCAAAGAAAAAAACCGCCGCCGCGATTGGGTTTCATTCCATCGATGTCGCGAAACCCGCCGATATTACCCAAGATGAATTATTGCAAATCATCGCGCAATTGAACGCGGATGAAAAAATTCACGGTATACTGGTGCAATTGCCGTTGCCCAAACATATTTCCGAAGAAGTTATTTTGGGCGCTATCGACCCGCGCAAAGACGTGGATGGTTTTCACGATGTCAATGCCGGTAAATTGGCCAAGGGCAAGCCGGGTGGATTCGTGCCATGCACGCCATGGGGATGTTTGATGTTATTGAAACATCATCTGGGCGATTTATCCGGCAAAAAGGCCGTGGTGATGGGCCGTTCAAATATTGTCGGTGCGCCGATGGCGCAATTGCTGCGCCATGAAAATTGCACCGTGACGGTGGTGCATTCGAAAACCCGCGATTTGCCGGGCGAGTGCAAACAGGCCGATATTTTGATCGCCGCGATTGGCAAACCGGAAATGGTCACGGTTGATTATGTTAAACCAGGCGCATGCGTGATTGATGTCGGTATCAACCGTATCGCCACGCCAGACGGCAAAGGCAAATTGGTCGGCGATGTGAATTTCGCCGCCGTGAAAAATGTGGCCGGGTTTATCACACCCGTGCCCGGCGGCGTCGGCCCGATGACGATTGCCTGTTTGATGGATAATACCATCAAGGCCGCGTGCCAGATCCATAATATTGCCCGTAAGTAATTGTAATAAATACAATCTACCGTCTTGACATACGTATCTTTAAAAGATATAAAAACAAGAATGGGTACAGATCAAAATACAATTGAAACTAAGCATTTCAGATTTACTTCTGTATTGGAATGGAGTGGTGGACAAACATGGACTTGTTTGGACAGGCGTGCAGGACGCACTATCGAATTTGAAACCGATAATAAGGGCAATATCAAGATTTTAAGCCAGATGTGTTGGCGCCCCATTATGCCTCGTGCTAGTGAATTCTTATTTCCTGCCATTCATACTTCTGTGACGCCGTGGATTGCGATGCAGATCGAATTGCGCCATGCTCTTGCACCGTCATCGGTTCCGCGTATGAAATCAATTGCCATTCCCGGTGCGCATAACTCGAATGATAATGAGCCTGTTCCAAGACGATTGGGTGGCCGCAATTACACAGCAGGCGGTGGAATAAACGCTAATTTGTTCAGCGGCGATCCTGATCTTTCCTTGAAACAGTCGACGCGAGATTGTTCGCGCATTACATCGATGCTGTTGCGCTGCTTAAATCTGGGTGTCGTGTTTGATCCGAATGTCGTTATTGATCCCATCAATCTTTCTGAAGGCCGGGATTTTTTAACGGAAAACAAAGGATATGACGCGGTTTTTGTGGATTATATATGCAATCAGCATAATGGTGTATACCGTCTGCATGGTCCTGTATCGAAAAACTTACCCAAAGACGCGGTTCCCTATTTGGTGAGTCCACACCATTCCCCAAATGATTGGTCTGCAAGAATCCAATCCACTGGCGCTAATTTGGTTGTTGTATATGGGCCGAGTAAGAACGAAGTCAATTTGGATTTTATTGGCGAAATTCCAGATGCTGTATCGATTGATGATCCGCAATTGTATTGCGATGTGATCGTCAAAAATGGTTATCTTGCGCAAACTTTTGGTTGCGCGCCTGATACGCCTTTAATTACCGGTGATGTTCTTTACCGGGCTGTCAAAAGCTGCGTTGAAAATACTAGGCGGTAAATGTATGAGATGCCTAGCTTGGAAAATAATTAAATAAATCTATTCCACCGTAACCGATTTCGCCAAATTGCGCGGTTGATCGACATCCGTGCCTTTTAAACAGGCGGCGTGATACGCCAATAACTGCACCGGAATCGTATATAAAATCGGATGTACCAATGGATCGGCATCGGGCAGGGTTAAAACCGTGGCCGATGGCATCTTCAATTTTTGCGCGCCTTGCCCATCGGTGCAAACGATCAATTTGCCGCCGCGCGCCAACGCCTCGTGCAAATTGGATGCGGTTTTATCGAAATATTGATCGTTCGGCGCGATCGCCACAATCGGCATCAATTGATCGATCAGGGCGATTGGCCCGTGTTTCATTTCGCCGGCCGCGTATCCCTCAGCATGGATATAAGAAATTTCTTTCAATTTTAACGCCCCTT